>DATFHJ010000448.1:0-2856 GCA_035248585.1 Thermoanaerobaculia bacterium | reverse complement strand
GCCCCACGTCAGGTAGTAACCGGGCGGGAGCTGCACGTTCTGCTCGATCGCGCGCTGCGCTTCCGCGACGAAGCTGCCGATGTCACGGCCGCGCACGTTCGTTTCGACGGCGAGGCGCCGGCGCGCATCTTCGCGCGAAATCTGCGCCGGTCCTTCCACGAGGCTGATGGCTGCGACGTGCGAGAGTGGAATCGACGCGCCGTTCGGCGCGGGCACGCGGAGGTTGCCGATCGTCTCCACGTCGCGCGTCGCCACGTCGCCGAGCCGCACCACGAGATCGAAGCGCTGCTCTCCTTCGTACACGAGCCCGGCCTCCTTGCCGGCGATCAACGACTCGATCAGATCGTTCACGTCTTCGACGTTCACGCCGTAGCGGGCGATCGTCGCGCGGTCAGGCTTGATCTGCAATTGCGGCAGGCCGGTGACCGCTTCCGCCTTCACGTCTTCCGCACCGCTGATCCTGCTGATGACGCGCACGATCTCGTCACCCTTCCGCTTGAGGACGTCCATGTCGTCGCCGAAGAGCTTGATGGCCACGTCCGAACGAACGCCTGCGATCAGCTCCGAGACGCGCAGCTCGATCGGCTGCGAGAAGCTGACGGCCGCCTGCGGCACCTTCTTTTCCAGCGCGTCCGACATCTTCTGCACCAGCTCTTCGCGCGTCCTGGCCGACGTCCACTCGGCGTGCGGCTTGAGACCGATGTACAGATCGCTGAAGTCGACCGACATGGGATCGGTCGCGACCTCTGCACGTCCCGTTTTGGACACCACCTTCGTCACTTCGGGGAACGACTTCAGCACCGCCTCGACGGCCGTCGTCGTGCGCACCGACTGGCTGAGCGAAACACTCGGCAACTGCTGCACCTGCATCGCCAGCGCACCTTCATCGAGCCGCGGAATGAACTCGGAGCCGAGGAACGGGAAGATCGAGAAGCTGAGCACGACGAGGATGCCGGCGACCGCGAACGCGGTGCGGCGGTTGCGCATGATCCACGCGAGCGCCGGCGTGTACCAGCGCTTCGCGAACCGGATGATCGGGCTCTCGCTCTCCGAGACGCGGCCGCGAAGGAGCAGCGTCATCGCTGCCGGTACGTACGTCAGCGAGAGGAGGAGCGACCCGGCCAGCGCGAAGACGACGGTCAGCGCCATCGGCTTGAACATCTTCCCCTCGATCCCGGTGAGGCTGAGGATCGGGAGATAGACGATGGCGATGATAGCGACGGCAAAGACGACAGGCCGGCCGACTTCCATGCACGCCTCGAGGATCGTGCGTTCGGGACGTTCCTCAGATCCGTGGTGCTGCGCTTCCGCGCGCCGCCGCACCGCGTTCTCCACCATGACCACCGCGCCGTCGACGATGAGACCGAAGTCGAGCGCGCCGAGGCTCATGAGGTTGCCCGAGACGTTGAAGACGCGCATCAGGATCGCGGCGAAGAGCATGGACAGCGGGATGATGCTTGCCACGAGCGCCGCTCCGCGCCAGTTGCCGAGGAGCAGCACGAGCACAATGATCACGAGGATGGCGCCCTCGATCAGGTTCTTCGCGACCGTGTGAATGGTGCGATCGACCAGCTCCGTGCGGTCGTAGAAGGGGATCAGCTCCACGCCTTTCGGCAGCGTCTTTCGGATTTGTTCGATGCGCTCTTTGACGCGCTCGGCGACAGTGCGCGAGTTCTCGCCTTTGAGCATCATGGCGATGCCGACGACGATCTCACCTTTGGCGTCGGCCGTGACGGCGCCCTGCCGGACCGCGGCTCCGGTGACCACCTGGCCGACGTCGCGCACATACACCGGAACGCCTTCGGCCGCTGTCTTGACGACGATGTTCCCGATATCCTGTGCGTTCTCGACCAGGCCGATGCCGCGCACGAGGAACTGCTCCGATCCGTGCTCGATGTACGCGCCGCCGACGTTCGCGTTGTTGCGCGTGACCGCTTCGAGCACGTCGCGCATCGAGAGGCCGTACGCCTGCAGCCGCGCCGGATCGAGCCGCACCTGATACTGCTTCGCCAAGCCGCCGAAGCTGTTCACTTCGGTGACGCCGGAAACGCCGATGAGCTGGCGCCGCACGTTCCAGTCCTGAATCGTGCGCAGCGCCGTCGCGTCGTAACCCGCACCCGGCGCCGAGGCGAGCTCGTATTGGTAAATCTCGCCGAGCCCCGTGGAGATCGGCCCCATTTCGGGGGAGCCGATGTTCGCGGGAATCTGGTCGCGCGCTTCCGAAAGGCGCTCGCCGACGAGCTGCCGCGCAAAGTAGATGTCGACGCCTTCCTCGAAGACGACCGTCACGGCCGACAGGCCGAACTTCGAGACCGAACGAATCTCTTCGACGTCGGGCAGGCCGGACATCGCCACTTCGACGGGGAAGGTGATCTGCCGCTCCACTTCCAGCGGCGCAAGCGACGGCGCCGCGGTGAGCACCTGCACCTGCACGTTGGTCACGTCGGGGACGGCGTCGATCGGCAGCGTGCGCAGGCTGTAAACGCCCGCGGCAGCCATCATCGCCACCATCAGGAGGACGAGCAGGCGTTGATTGACGGAGAAACGAATGATTGCGCTGATCATCAGTGTCCGTGCTCTCCCATCTCGCCTTTGAGGAGTTGTGTCTTGAGCACGAAGCTGCCTTTAGTGACGACTCTCTCTCCGGCTGTCAGACCGGCGACGACTTTGCGCATGCCGTCGACGCTGCCGCCGACCTGCACGTCACGTACGGCGTAGTGATTCGCCTCGCCCGCGGGAACGAAGACGACAGTGCGATTCTCGACGGTCTGCACCGCGTCGTCGGGGATGACCAGCTCCGTCGTCCCTTCGGCCTGCGGCGTCGGCGTGATGAAGTTGACCTCGACGAACGTGCCG
>DATFHJ010000447.1:0-16243 GCA_035248585.1 Thermoanaerobaculia bacterium | reverse complement strand
CGTACAGCGTGTTTGCGAACAACGGTGTGTATGTCAAGCCGCGCTACGTCAGGAAGATCTCGGATCAGACCGAGCGCGTGCTCGAAGAAAAGCCCGCCGAGCTCTCCGAGGCCATGCAGGCGCCGGTGGCGTTCGAGATCGCGTACATGATGAAGGGCACGATCGATCGCGGCACCGCGTACGAGGCGCACACGCTCGCCGATCCGCTGGCGGGAAAAACGGGAACGACGAACGGCTACACCGACGCCTGGTTCATCGGCTTCTCGCCGGAGTACACCGTCGGCGTGTGGGTCGGCTACGACGATCCGAGCCGCTCCCTCGGCGGCGGCGCAACGGGCGCCGACGTCGCGCTGCCGCTCTGGATCGACGTCATGAAACAGTTCGAGACGCAGAAGCTGCGCGTCGCGAAGGCCGACTTCGAGCCGCCGCCCGGAGTGGTGGTCGTGCCGATGGATCTCCGCAGCGGACGCCGCGGCGTCGGCCCGTGCGAGCGTCCGGTGATGCAGGCCTTCGTCGCCGGACAGGAGCCCGACAAAGACTGCAGCGGCGCCTCGGTCGAGGTCAGTAAACTCCCGTACTACCTCCAGCGCCCGTTCTACGTACCGAAAGAAGCCGAGCCGACGCAGACTGCGCCGGACGCCGCCGCGCAGACGGGGGAGGGGGCGGAGTCACCCGCGCCGGCGACGACGAATACGAGCGGTAGATAAATTGACTCACCGAGGTATCCTCGGATCATGAATGACGACGAACTGAAATCGTGGTTCGAGACCATCCGACAAGACTATTCTGCTATCCGGCAGGGACAATGCCGCCATGCGGCAGGACTTTGCCGAACTTCGGCAGGACAACGCCGCGCTTCGGCAGGAGTTTGTCGGCCTTCGGCAGGATTACTCCGCGCTTCGGCAGGACATGACCTCACTTCGTCAGGAGAACGAGGCCGCGCATGCCGAGACGCGACGGCATTCGGAGACGCTGTACTCGGAAGCGCGTAGCCATTCGGAAGAGTTGTTCGCGGAGGCGCGCAGCCATTCGGAAGAGCTGTTCGCGGAGGCGCGCAGCCACGCAGACCACGTGGCGGTGGAAAACCGCAAATGGTCCGAGGCACTGATCGAGGACCTTCAGCACAAGGTCGAGCTGGTTGCTGAAGGAGTCGTGGCGACGCAAGAGATTCTCGTTCGGGAAACGGGCGACATCCGTCAGGAGATGCGCCGCACCACCGCCGAGACGCACGCGATGATCAGGTTCTCACACGACCTGCTTCGATCCACGAAGTCCTGACCTACCGCTGCGACGCAGGCACGTACTTCGCGATCATGTCGATCATCTTGTCGCGCGTGAGCGGCTTGCGCATCCAGGCATTCGCGCCGGAGCTTGGGAACATCTCTTCCAGCGAGCGTTCGGGCAGGTCGGAGATCAGCACGATTGGGATGTCGCGCTTGTTCGATTGCGACTTCAGCACTTCGCTCAGGCGATTGCCCTTGATCGACGGCAGGTTCACGTCGAGGAAGATGATGTCGGGGGTATTGCCGGCGAGCACGTGATTGAACTCGATCCAGCTCGAGGCCGTCAGAACGACGTATCCTTCGCGCTCGAGCAAGGCCCGGCCAAGCTTCAAAACCAAGGGGTTGTCATCGAGGATCAGGACCGTGACGTTCTCTACTGGACGCATCTCGCGCACATGATAACCTCGACGGCCGATGGCTGCCGAGATCCCGACGGAGGGAAATCCCTACACTCCGCCGCGCCGCGTCTACCGTCCCGCGGACTACTACTCCTCCGCCTCGCCGGAGCGCGTTCTGCCGCAGTGGGCGCCGTACGGCTGCGGCGCCGCGTCCCTTCTCGTCCTGATCATCCTCTTCGCCGGCGGCGCCTGGCTCGCCAGCGGCGGCTTCACCCAGATGATGGATCTCGTCCTCGGCATGACGATGGGCGAGGTGCGCGGCATGCTCGCGAAAGACGTGACCGCGGCGCAGAAAGATGCGCTCGAGCGCGAGATCGAAACGCTGCGCAAAAACCTGCGCGAAGAAAAGGTCTCCGTGCAGAAGCTCCAGCCGCTGCTCGAGGCTATTCGCAAAGCGACCGACGATAAGAAAGTCGATGTCCGCGAAGTGGAATCGCTCACGGCGCTGGCGAAAGGGATCAACGCGAAGGGGAAGGGCCCCTGGCCTCCCGTCGCCACGTTCTCCATCCTCGGCTACGACCCCAAAACCGGCGAAGTCGGCGCGGCCGTGCAGTCGCGCGTTTTCTCCGTCGGCAACGGCGTGCTCTGGGCGGACGCGGGCGTCGGCGTCGTGGCGACGCAAGCGGTCATCGACGTGAGCTACGGTCCACAGGGATTGGAATTGTTGCGCGCGGGACTCACACCTGCCGCGGCGGTGAAGGCCATCTGGGACAGCGATCCCGATCCACGCCCTGAAGATTGGACGAAGTTCGGGCGGCAGTTTGCGATCATGGATGCGAACGGAAATTACGCCGCCTACACCGGTCCGAAAGCGAGTGCGTGGGCCGGCAACAAAGGCGGGAAGTTCTGCACCGCGCAGGGCAACATCCTCGCGGGCGAGCCGGTGGTCGCAGGAATGGTCGAAGCGTTCGAGAAAACCGAAGGGCATCTCTCCTTTCGATTGATGGCCGCGCTCGATGCCGGACAAAAAGCCGGCGGCGACACGCGCGGCATGCAGTCGGCGGCGATGCTGATCGTCAAGAAAAACGGCGGCGTGTGGCTGCACAACGACGTCGTGCTGCGCCTGCAGGTCGACGACAATCCCGAGCCTCTGAAAGAGCTGCGGCGTCTCGTCGATCTCGCGGCGAAGCAGCGCGAGCGCATCGCCGCCGCGTCACGCAAATGAGGCGGACGCTCCTCGTTCTCTCGATGGTGATCGGCGCCTCGCTGGCCGCGCAGGTGATCGTCGAGGGACCCCCGATCAAGCCCGAAGAAAAGAGGCTGCTCGTGACCGCGGAGTCTCTGACCGCCTGGGGCTTCGGAGGCATCGATCCCTCGCTGCAGAAGTTCCGGACGGCCTACAACACCGGTTTCGAGTCCCTCCGCGTCATCAGCGAATACGAACAGAGACCGTCCGCGGCCAACGGGCACACGCGGATCAATCTTCAATCCAGTGCGGAGATCTATCCGACGGAAGAGCAGGCGCGAAGGTCGTTTGCGATCGAGATCTCCGGGACGATGAAAGGGATCGCCCGGGTCGCCGGAGTCACGCTCGCGGACGCGAGCCCGCTGCTCACCATGGGAGACGAAAACTACTCGGCCTACATGATGGTGAGGGGCGAGAAGCGCGGGAACATCCTCATTTTCCGGCGGGGCCGTGTGCTCCACTCCATGACCATCAGCGGCGTCTACTTCGTGCGGCACCGGGAAGTGCGCAAGCTGCTGGAGCCGATCTACAACGAATCCGTACGTCAGTTTCCCAGGTGAGCCCATGTCCAACTTCGAGCTGAAATCTCCCTTCCAGCCGCAAGGCGATCAGCCGGCGGCGATCGCGCAGCTGATCGACAGCATCCGCGGCGGCGAGCGCCACCAGGTGCTTCTCGGCGTGACCGGTTCCGGCAAGACGTTCACGGTGGCGAAGGTGATCGAGACGATCAACCGCCCGACGCTGGTCCTGAGCCACAACAAAACGCTCGCGGCACAGCTCTACCAGGAGTTCCGCAATTTCTTTCCCGACAACGCCGTGGAGTACTTCGTTTCGTACTACGACTATTACCAACCCGAGGCCTACATCCCGCAGAACGATCTCTACATCGAGAAGGAGATGACGAAGAACGACGAGATCGACAAGCTGCGGCTTGCCGCCACGAAATCGCTCTTCGAGCGGCGCGACGTCATCATCGTCGCCTCGGTCTCCTGCATCTACGGCATCGGCGATCCCGAGCTCTACTTCGGCATGCTCCTCTTCTTCGAGCGTGGCGTGGAAAAGCCGATGACGCAATACCTCCGCCGGCTGACGGAGATGCAGTACGAGCGCACGCCGTACGACCTCGCGCGCGGCAACTTCCGCGTGCGCGGCGACGTCCTCGAGCTCTGGCCCGCGTACGAAGACGACGCCGTGCGCATCGAGTTCTTCGGCGACGAGATCGACAAGATCACGCGCATCGACCCCGTCACCGGCCGCGCGTCGGAGCGCACGTACGATCGCCTGGCGATCTATCCGCGCACGCACTACGTGACGCCGCGCGAGCGGCTCATGCAGGCGATGGAGAACATCCGCACCGAGCTCGACGAGCGCGTCGCCGAGCTGCGCGCGCAGGATCGCCTTCTCGAAGCACAGCGGCTCTCGCAGCGCACGATGTTCGATCTCGAGATGATCGCGGAGCTCGGCTACTGCAACGGCATCGAGAACTACTCGCGCCATCTCAGCGGCCGGCAGCAGGGCGAGCCGCCGCCTACACTGATCGACTACTTCCCGGAAGATTTTCTCCTCGTCGTGGACGAGTCACATCAGACGATCCCCCAGGTTCGGGCGATGTGGGGCGGTGACCGCGCCCGCAAAGTGACGCTGGTCGACTACGGCTTCCGTTTGCCGAGCGCGATCGACAACCGCCCGCTTTCCTTCGACGAATTCGACGGAAAGCTGAGCCAGATCATCCACGTCTCCGCGACGCCGGGACCGTACGAGCTGGAGAAAACGGGCGGGTTGTTCGCCGAGCAGGTAATTCGTCCGACGGGTCTCCTCGATCCGCAAGTGGTCATCAGGCCGGTGAAGGGGCAGGTGGACGATCTGATCGGCGTGATTAAGGAGCGCACGGCGAAGGGCGAGCGGGTAATGGTCACGACGCTCACCAAGCGGATGGCCGAGGACCTCACGCGGTATTTGATGGAGCTCGGCATCAAAGTGAACTACCTGCACTCCGACGTCGAGACGCTGGAGCGCATCGCCATCATCCGCGACTTCCGCATCGGCACCTTCGATGTGTTGGTCGGCATCAACCTCCTGCGCGAAGGGCTCGACATTCCGGAGTGCTCCTGCGTCGCGATTCTCGACGCGGACAAAGAAGGATTCCTCCGCTCGCAGACCTCGCTCATCCAGACGATCGGCCGCGCCGCGCGCAACGTCAACGGCGTGGCGATTCTCTACGCCGACAAGATCACGGATTCGCTGCGCTGGGCCATCGACGAGACCAATCGCCGCCGCGCCATCCAGCAGAAGTACAACGAGGAGCACGGCATCGAGCCGGCCACGATCATCAAGTCGGTCGATTCCGATCTCGTGCGGATGGCCAACCTCGACTACCTCGACGTCCCCATGCCCGGCCACCGCGCGAAGCTGGGGATCGGCGAGAACGAGGACATCGACAAGGCCATCAGCCGCCTGACAAAAGAGATGAAGGAGGCGGCGAAGAATCTCGACTTCGAGCGTGCCGCAGAGATCCGCGACAAGATCCGCGAGTTGAAGGAAGTGCGGATTTTCGTATGAAGCTGCAAAGCACCGCGCCCGTCTTCACCGTCGCCGACGTCGCCGGGACGATGCGCTGGTACGAGGAGAACCTCGGCTTCCAGAGTGATCCGTTCCCGCCGAGCCCTCCGCATTTCTTTGCCATCCTCCGGCGCGACGATGTCGAGATCATGCTGCAGCGGCTCCAGGGCTACGAGAAACCCGACCTTTACACGCAGCGCCCGGGCGGCATCTGGAACGTATACGTGCGATGCCGCGGCGTGCGCGAGCTGTACGAGCACGTGACGAAAAGGCCCGGCGTCCAGGTAATCCAGCCGCTGCACGCGCAACCGTACGGGCAGCTCGAATTCGAGGTCCGTGATCCGAACGGCTACGTCCTCGTTTTTGCCGAACCTACGTAGCTCCGGCCGGCCGCACGTCCACACGTAAAGCCTTCAATCCACGAAACTTATTGTTGCGGCCAGCCCTGTCAGGGCCTACACTGCGCCGGTCGTAATTCCAAACAATTGATCGAGAGGGCGCCGGGATGAATTTCGACTGGGCGACCATCAACTATCCGGACGGACGCATCAGCAAGGTCCCGCCGAACGATTTCTATGCCATTCCCCTCGGGGAACGGATCGAGCTGTTGACGTCGAGCCGCATCAAGTTCGAGAAGGACAACCATCCCATCTCGCCGCTCGACGCGCTGAGAAAGAAATGAGCCGCCGATCGGTCGCTACCACCGTACTCCTCGCCGCCGCGATGATCTGGATCGCGACGGTGGCGGCGGCGTACCAGGCGCTGCGGCGCTTCGAGAGCACGCCGGGCCGCGCGGCGCGCGCGCGCACGTCGTGGCCGGCGTCGAGCCGGATCGAGCTCGCGCCGGAGTGGACGCTGGTCATGCTCATCCATCCGCACTGCTCGTGCAGCCGCGCGAGCGTGCAGGAGCTGCAGGCCGTGGTCGAAAGCGCGCCGTCCGTACGGTCGACGGTGCTCGTCTACCGTCCCGGCGACTTCCGGCGCGGCTGGGAAAAGACGGACGTCGTCGAAGCCGCGTCGCGGCTGCGGCGGACGCGCGTCGTGATCGACGAAGACGGCCGTGAGGCAAAGCTCTTCGGCGGATTCACCTCGGGACAGACCTTTCTTTATGACCGCAACGGGAGACTTCGTTTCTCCGGCGGCATCACGTCGCTGCGCGGACACCCCGGCATCAACCGCGGCCGCACCGACGTCATCGACATCGTCCGCTCGCGCGCCACGCGCGCCTCGCATCCCGTGTTCGGATGCGCGATCACGAGCATGACCGAAAAGGAGCCCCAATGAGCACGATCCTCGGCAGCGATCCGAAAGTCAATGCGCGCGCGGCGGAGCTGCGTGATGCGCACGCGCTGGAGCGGCGGAAGAAAGTCGACAAGATGTTCGCGCTGCTGATCGGCATCCAGTACGTCGCCGCGATCCTCGGCGCGTGGTTCGTCTCGCCCTACGCCTGGGACGGAAAAGAGCGCGTGCTGCACATGCACGTCTGGGTGGCCATCCTCGGCGGCGCCGGCATCGCCATCCTGCCGATCCTGCTGGCGTTCTTCCAGCCCGGCAAGCCGCTCACGCGGCACGTCATCGCCGCCTCGCAGATGCTCTCCTCGGCGTTGCTGATCCATCTTACCGGCGGCAGGATCGAGACGCACTTCCATGTCTTCGGCTCGCTCGCGTTTCTGGCCTTCTATCTCGACTGGAAAGTGATTCTCACGGCGACGACGGTGGTCGCGGCGGACCACTTCGCGCGCGGCATCTTCTGGCCGGAGTCGGTCTACGGCGTCGCCAATCCGGAATGGTGGCGCTTCCTCGAGCACGCCGGCTGGGTCGTGTTCGAAGACATCTTCGTGGTGTGGGCATGCTTCCTGAGCCTGCGCGAGATCGACGCCGCCGCGGCGCGGCAGGCGGAGGTCGAGTACCTGTCGGAGCAGGAGCAGCTCAAGACGGCGGCGCTGGAGATGGCGCTCGCGGAGATGAAAGCGACGGCGTAAAACGTCCGCTGGCGAAGGGCTTGCTTGCCACAGCCGGTGGCTGTGTCGAAAGTGAAGCTCATCGCGCGGCGGACCGCGGTGGTTCTCATCCCGTTTCTGACGGGCATCGGTGTCGCGCTCACGCTGTTCGCGTGCTGCTGCCCGGGCCACGTCGGGCGCGATCAGGGAGTGGAGCCGGTGGCCGCGCCGCCGATCGGCCTCTCGCATTTCGAGGAGCCCAAGGACGTTGCCTCGGCGGCGCACACGCAGGCGGAGATGCACAACGTCCTGTTCCACGTCGACCCGACGATCGTGCTCCGCATCCATTCGCTGCGCGGTGAATTCTTCGACAAGACCGAAGGCCGCCCGCTGAACTTCGACGACAAACAATCGTTCATCGTCAAGATCGCGCGCGCGCGCATCGGCGTGAGCGGCCGCGGGCTGACGGACCTCCTCAACCACTACGTCTTCAACTACGAAGGCACGCCGCTGAAAGGGCTGCGAATCCAGGTGCACGAGGGGAGGCTCGTGCAGCAAGGGATCATGCACAAGCTGCTCGACATCCCGTTCGAGATGACGGCCGACGTCTCGGTGACGGACGACGGCTGGATGCGCATCCATCCGATCGACATCAAGATCTGCAATCTGAACGGCGACCTGCTGATGAAGGCGTTCGGGATCTCGCTCGACGAGATTCTGAAGAAGCTCCCGAGCGGCGTGCGCGTGGAGAAGAACGATCTGCTCATCAACGCCACGGCGATCCTGCCGCCGCCGGTGATCCAGGGACAGTTGCGCGACGTGGAGCTGCACGAGGACGAGCTGCTGCAGGTGTTCGACAGCAACGTCGCCCCCGCGCCGCTCGATCCGCCCGATCCGCAGGAAAAGAACTGGATGTTCTTCCGCGACGGCACGCTGCGCATGGGCAAGCTCTTTTTCGTCCGCGCCGACATGCAGGTCGTCGACACCGATCCGCGCGATCCGTTCGACTTCTTCGTCGACTACTACAACCACCAGCTCGTGGAAGGCTTCACGCGCAATCAGCCCGACTACGGGCTCAAGGTGTTCATGCGCGACTTCGAGGACGTCGGCAAGCCGCCGCAGCCCGGGGAGCGGTTGTCGCCGCATTGACGGCTATACTCTCGTGCATGGCGGACGAGGATGAACGGTCCAACATCGAGCTGGTGAAGATTTACGAGGGCGGCAACCCCGCGCTGCTCGCCGTCATCGAGTCGGTCCTCGACGATGCCGGCATCGAGTACAGCACGACCTCCGAGAATCTGCAGGATTTGATCGGCGGCGGACGATTCGGTTTCGGCGGCTTCAACTATCTCATCGGCCCCGTGAAATTCTTCGTGCGCGCCGCGGATGAGAGCGAGGCGCGGGCGTTGCTCGATCAGTTGAAGGACGAGCCGCCGCCCGAGTTACCCGCCGAGTAAGCCGCGCAGCGCCTCGCGAACGCGCTTCAGTCCCTCTTCGATATCGCGTACCGACACCGCACCCGCGCTGAGGCGGAACCAGCCATCCTCCTCTTTCAAGCCGAACGCCTGGAAGGGAACGACGGCGAAGCCGGCCTTCTCGAGTAGAAACTTCCGGATCGCCTCGTTCGTGTGCAGTCGATCGATGAGATCGAACTGCGCGGAGAGATAGATCGCGCCCTGCGGTGCGATGGCGTTGACCGGCAGTCCTTCGCGGCGCATCGCCGTCAGGCCGTCGTACAGCGCATCGAGGCGAAGGCGCAGCTCGCGAATCATCTGATCGTGATAGGCCGCGATCTCGTCCTTCTGCTTGAGGAACGACGCCACCGCGAGTTGTTCCGCCTTCGGCGCCCACGCGCCCATGTGGCCGATGATGTCGCGCATCCGCGCGGTGACGGCGGGCGGTGCCATCGTCCAGCCGACGCGCAGTCCCGTCGCGGCGAAGGCCTTCGAAATGCCGTCGACGAAAATCGTCCAGGCCGCGGATTCCGGAACGACCTGCGGCGGTGCGTAATGGCGGTTCTCGCCGAACGTCAGCATCCAGTAGACCTGGTCCCAGAGCAGGAACAGCGGGCGCTCCCCACTCGCGGCGCGGCGCTCGTTCTCTTCGACGACCAGCCGCGCGATCGCTTCCACTTCGCCGCGCGCCATGACGGTGCCGGTCGGATTGAGCGGCGAGTTGACGGCGATGAGGCGCGCGTCGCGCACGTGCGGGCGGATCATCTCCGCCGTCGGCATGAAGTTCGTGTCCGCGCCGACGACCAGCTCCACCGGCACGCCGCGCATCAGATAGGTGTAGTGATTGTTGTTCCACGACGGCGTCGGATAGACGACCTTGTCGCCCGGATCGACGACCGCCGCGTACGCGGCGAAGATGATCGGCCGCGAGCCGCCGGCGATGAGCGTCGACTCGAGCGGGTAGTCGAGCTGCAGTTCCTCGCGATAGAAGTCGACGACCGCTTTGCGCAGCTCGAGCGTGCCGTCGGCGGGAGGATAGTTCGTCTGGCCGGCCGCGAGCGCCTCGGTGATCAGCGACTCGAGCAGCCGCGGGATGCGGAACTCGGTGGGGGAGAAGTCGCCCACCGTGAGGTTCGCGACCGAGCGTCCGGACGCCATGAGCGCGCGCACTTCGCCCGCGACTTTCAGCACTTCCGAGCCGATCAGGTTTTGCGCGAGCGTCGAAAGCGACTCGCCGGTGCATTGCGTCAACGTCGTATCCGTCATCGTGATCCTTTGTCGCGATTGTACGCGCGGTGAATCTTCCAGAGGTCGCGCAACGCGCGGACGAAGTCGGTTGATTTCACCTTCGATCCTTTCACGTCGTGCCATTCCTTGATTGGCAACTCGTAAATCGCCTTCGCCGCCGCGTCGCGCCCGCGCTGCCGCACGAACCGGGCGATGATTTCGACGTCGAAAATCCAGCGCGACAGAAACGGCTCGCGAAAGATCTCACGCATCGGCTCACTGGCGCGAAACAACTTTGCCCCGCACTGCGTGTCGTACACCGCCAACCCCAACGACGACGAGATCAGCGTCGCCCCCACGCGCCCGAAATAATGCCGCGACGGATTGCGGCTGATCGACCGCCCGAGCAGCCGCACCCGCGCCGCGAAGACCATCTCGATCTCCTGGCGCGTCGCCAAGACATCGAGAAAGCCCTGTAACTCGGAAAGCGGCGTAGCCAGATCCGCGTCCCAGAATCCGACGTAATCCGCGTTCCGCTCCAGCGCCGCCAGAATCCCCAGCCGCACCGCCTCGGCCTTCCCGCGGTTTCTCTCGAGGTTGAGCACGGAAAAGCGCTCCGAGTCTTCCCGCTGAAGCGATTCGATCAGCCGAAGCGTGCCGTCACGGCTTCCATCGTTGACGAGCAGGAACTCGACCCGCGCGCCATTCGCCGCATACCGGCGCAGCTCGTCGACGGGCAGACGCTGCTCTTCGTTGTAGCAGGGGACGACCAGGATCAAACGCACGGCGCGCATTCTAGTCGGTAAAATAGGATGCGCTGACCGGTCAATATCTTGACCAGTCAGCCCACTGAATCATGAACATCCTCTCCATCGAAACCCCCACCCATGGCCGCGTCCTCTTCGAGCCGCGAGAGCCCGAGCTGCTCCTGATCGGCTTTCACGGCTACGCCGAGCTGGCGGAGGCGCACCTTGCGGAACAGCACAAGATCGAGGGCACTGCGCGCTGGTCAGTAGCGGCCGTGCAGTCGCTGAATCGCTTCTACACGCGGGCGGGGGATGTGGTGGGGAACTGGATGACAAAGCTGGATCGCGAGGTGGCGATCGGGGACAACATTGAATATGTCCGGCGTGTGGTCGCTGCGCTTCCGCCCGCCAGGACACTCGTGTTCATCGGCTTCTCGCAGGGCGCGTCGATGGCGGCACGGGCGGCGGCGGCGATTCGGTGTGACGGGCTGATCGCTCTCTGTGGCGATCTGCCGCCGGATGTGAAGGTGGAAGGTGTTGAGCTGCCGAAGGTTCTGCTCGCTCGCGGCACACGCGATGATTGGTACACGGACGAAAAGCTCAAGGATGACTTGAAGTTTCTCGGCGACCGCGCCACGCCGGTCGTGTTCGAAGGCGGGCACGAGTGGAGCGACGCGATTCGGACGGCGGTCACGGAGTTTCTGAACGGACTCATTCGTTAAGACTTAGCCGTGTCTCAAAGCCGTCTCGAACGCCTCAAGGCGCGCCTCAAAGAGCTTCCCGAACGTCCCGGCGTCTATCTGCACAAGAACGCCGAGGGGCAGGTCATCTACGTCGGGAAGGCGCGCAATCTCAAGAACCGCGTCACCTCGTACGTGGTCGGGAAAGGCACGCGCAACCATCCGCTGACGAACGCGCTGATCCCGGAGATCGACAACTTCGACTTCGTCACGACGAACAACGAGCTCGAGGCGATCCTCCTCGAAAACAACCTCATCAAGACCCACCAGCCGCGCTACAACGTCCTCCTCCGCGACGACAAAACGTACCCGTACATCAAAGTCACGATGTCCGAGGACTACCCGCGCGTCGTATTCACGCGGCGGCTCGATCGCAAGAAAGGCGATCTTTTCTTCGGGCCGTTCTTCGCCGGCACCGCGCGGCGCATCCTGAAGCTCGTCGCCGATCAATTCAAGCTGCGCAGCTGCGACCTCGACATCGTCGAAGGCAAGAGCGCGCTGACGCGGCCCTGTCTCTACTACGACATGCACCAATGCCTCGGTCCGTGCGTCGTCGGGCTCACGACCTCCGACGAGTATCACGAGATGGTCGACGACGTAGTACTGTTCCTCAGCGGGAAGTCGAAGGAGCTGCAGGACCGACTCTCCACGCGCATGTATCGCGCCGCCGAGGAGGAGAACTTCGAGCTCGCGACCTACTACCGCGACATCATCCGCACCGTCGAGCGCATCCAGGCCGAGCAGCAGGTCGCCTCGGCGGAAGACGAGGAGATGGACGTGTGGGGGCTGTACGAAGAAGGCAGCGACGTCGCGGTGCAGCTCTTCGTCATCCGCGACGGCAACGTCGTCGATCGCCGCGAGCTGTTCTGGGAAAAAGTCGACGACTACCAGCCGGGCTACTTCCTCAGCGAGATTCTCCAGCGCTATTACCAGGACAACCTCTTCATCCCGCCGGAGATCCTGCTACCGTTCGACGTCGAGGAAAAGGATCTGATCACCGAGTGGCTCACGTCGCAGGCGCGCCGGAAGGTGCAGGTGCGCGTGCCGCAGCGCGGCCGTGGCGTCGACCGGGTGGAGCTCGCGAACCGAAACGCGCGCCTCTCGCACGAGTCGCGCTTCCGCAAGTCGCAGCAGGACCGCCTGCAGATCGCCGCGTCACGGCTCGCGCAGGTCATCGGCTACGGCGACCGCGACATCCAGAAAATCGAGTCGTTCGACATCTCGAACATCCAGGGCAGCGACTCCGTCGCCGGCATGGTCGTCCTCGACCGCGGAAAGTTCGACAAGAACCAGTACCGCGTCTTCAACATCCGCACGGTCGCGGGCGCGGACGATTTCCGCTCGATGGCCGAGGCGGTCGATCGGCGATATCGGCGGCTGCTCGATGAAACGAAGCCGCTGCCGGACATGATCCTGATCGACGGCGGACGCGGACAGCTCAACGCGGCGCTCGCGGCGTTGACGAAGCTCGGCGTGGAGGAGATCCCGATCGCGGGGCTCGCGAAACGCGAGGAAGAGATCTACGTTCCCGACCGCGAGGAGACGATCCGCCTCGATCGCCACGATCCCGCGTTGCAGCTCTTGCAGATGGTGCGCGACGAGACGCACCGCTTCGCCGTTTCATCGCATCGCCGCCGGCGCGCGAAGCGCACGCTGCACAGCGAGCTCGATGATCTGCCGGGCATCGGCGAGAAGCGCAAGCGGCTCCTTTTCGAGCGGTTCGGGAGCGTCTCCGCGATTAAACAGGCGTCCGCGCAGGACCTGATGAATGTCCTCGGCCGCAAGGTCGGGCAGACGCTGTACGACGAATTGCACGCGTGAGTGCGATAATCCGCCCGCAATGCTGGAAGGCGAAATCAACGAAATCAATTTGATCGAGCGGCTCGTGGAGCTTTGGCGCGAGCAGTTCACCGGCGCGATCCGCTTCGAAAACGACGGGATCATCAAGATCGTTTACTTCAAAGGCGGCGATGTGCTGTCGGCGAGCACGAACGATCGCGCCGATTCCGTCGACGAGATTCTCATGCGCGCCGGCAAGGTCTCGCGCGAGCACGTGAAGCAGGCGCTCGCGAAGCGCAAAGAGAACGAGACCCTCGGCGATGCGCTCTTGAATCTCGGATTCATCACGCGCAAGGAGCTGACTTGGGCGCGGCGCGTCCAGGTGGTCGGCGTCATTCGCTCGATCACGGCCTGGCCCGCGGGGCAGTTCACGATCGTCGCCGACTATCTCCCGAAGCGCGACGAAGGCACGCTGTTCCCGCTGCCGCAGGTGCTCGTGGAGCTGATCGTCACGGATCAGGACCGGCAGAAGTTCGAGCGGGCGATGGACGGCGGCAGCGCGGTGTACACGAAGGCCGGCGACTTTGACGAGGTG
This sequence comes from Thermoanaerobaculia bacterium, assembly GCA_035248585.1. Classification (GTDB taxonomy): domain Bacteria; phylum Acidobacteriota; class Thermoanaerobaculia; order Gp7-AA8; family Gp7-AA8; genus QHVT01. Next base: position 2,336 of record DATFHJ010000447.1, on the reverse strand, counting down.
TTCCGCAAGCTCGGATTGAACGAGCAGGCGGAGGCGATCGTGCGGCAGATCGACGGGACGAAGTCCGTCTCCGAGGTCGCGACGACGTCGGGCGGGGAAACGTTCAATGTCTACAAACTGCTGAACGCGCTGGCGACGCTCGGGATTTTGAACCGGGTGGATCAGCCGAGCGCACAGCCGGAGTTTGCGCTCGATGATTTCGCGTCGGCCGGGGTCGCGGACGCCGCCGATGTCTGGAACGAGCCGCCGCAGCCGCAACCGTCGCCGACGTTCGAGCTCGATGAAACGGCGGCGCTGGCGCAGCCGACGCTCGAGATTCGAGTTCCGTCATCCGAGCCGACCGCCTCGGCGTGGGACGAAGAGGAAGAAGAAGAGATCGCGCCCGAGCCGGTGAGCGAAGCGGCGCCGGAGCGGATGCCGGCGTGGGACGTTCCGCCGCGTCCACCCGCGCCCGCGCCGATTCCAATGCCGGTCGAGGCGCCCGCGGAAGCGGACGAGGAACAATGGGGCTTCGACGAGGCGCAGCTCGAGACCGTGCGCCGCGCCTCGGCGCCGCCACAGCCGAAGGCGCCGGCGATCAAGCAGGGCGGGCGGCGGTATGGGCTGATCATTGCGCTGCTCGCCCTCGGGATTCTTGCGGCGGCGGGATATTTGGGCTACGGGTGGTGGCAGGGGCTTCAGGACGCGAAACAGCAGCAGGCTGCGGCGGTTCCGGTGCAGCGCCCGAGGCCGCGGCCGGCGCCAGCGCCGACTGCGACGATTGTGGAGGCGCCGACTACGACGACCGTCGCGGCGCTGGATACGACCGATACGACCGATACGACGACTGCGACAGCTACGACGCAGACGACGGCGACGGCGCCCGTGCAGACGGATACGGGCGCGGCGTTGCCGAGAGTGACGCCGAAGCCGCTGGTCGTGGCGGCGGCGCCTGAGCCTGCGCCGGCAACCAGCGAAATCAAAGCGCGGTATGACGCGATGGCGCGCGAATTCGCGGCGAATGCGACGGGCAATTTCACCGTGCAGGTGCAGATCCTCTGCGAGCCGGCGAACGTGGCGAAGGCGATGGGCGCGGGCGGGAGCAACATCTGGTTCGTGCCGCAGACCATCGGAGCGCGTGCCTGCTATCGCGTGTTCTGGGGCCGCTACGCCACGCGCGACGAAGCGCAGCAGGCGATGGCGGCGATTCCGGCCGACCTGCGCGATCGCAGCGCGGCGGTGAAGCCGGTGCCGAAAGGCTGAGTCGTGCCGTGGCTGATCGACGGCAGCAACGTGTTAGGCGCGATGCACGTCGATCGTCACAGCGATGAGGCGAAGCGTGGCCTCGTGCGGCTGCTGGCCGCGTTTGCGCGTGCGAAGCGGACGCGGGTCACGTGCATCTTCGATGGCCCGGAGCCGTCGAGCTTCGGGCGCCATCTCGGCGCGGCGACGGTCGTGTTCAGCGCGCCGCGCACTGCCGATGAGTTGATCATCGATCGTGCGGCGCAGGGTCGCGGCTGGAACGTCGTCACGTCCGATCGCGGGCTTGCATCACGCGTGGAGCGCCGGCAGGTAAAGGTCGTTGCCCCGGCGTCGTTCATCCGCGAGATGGAGCTTGCGGCGAGTACGGGCGAAGGCGCGGAAGATGATTGGGCGGCGTATTTTTCTGATCCGAAAAACCGCATCGATTTTTGATGTCGGCGCGCCGACATTCATTCTAAGTAGTTAAAACAGCAATCATTTAGCTGGAAGAATTTCGTTGCCGGCGCGGGTGTTATGCTCGACTGCGTGGAGTGAACCGGAGAATCGTCGAGTCGCAAGGCTCGGAGGAAAGTCCGAACTCTCACGGGCAGCAGGCTGGCTAACGGCCAGGCGTGGCGACACGACGGAAAGTGCAACAGAAAACAAACCGCCAAACTCAATCGCAAGATTGAGCGGTAAGGGTGAAACGGTGCGGTAAGAGCGCACCGCGTCCCGCGTGAGCGGCGACGGCACGGCAAACCCCCTGCGGAGCAAGACCAAATAGGGACGTGATGGAACCGCCCGTTTCCGTTACCAGCGTCCGGGTAGGTTGCTCGACCGCCGCGGCAACGCGAGCGGCAGATGAATGATTCTCACTCGCAAGAGAACAGAATTCGGCTTACAGGTTCACTCCACGCTAACATCCCGCGCGCATGCTCACCCGCCCGCGCGCCCTCCCCAACAACGCTCACATCGCCGTGCTCGCGGCCTCCGGTCCCAGCGACCGCACGCGCATCGAAGATGCGGCGCGCGTCATCGAACAGCGCGGCCATCGCGTCACGCTCGCGCCGAACATCGATCACCGCCACCGCGGCTATCTCGCCGGCAGCGATGAC
>DATFHJ010000446.1:0-36464 GCA_035248585.1 Thermoanaerobaculia bacterium | reverse complement strand
GTTGCAGCGCCGCGAGTTCGTGGCCATGTGTCTCGTCCGTTTCGACAGCACGTCCGGAGCCGCGGAGATCGTGAACGCGGGGATGCCCGATCCGCTCCTCGCCGGCGCCGCCGTTCGCCCCGTGGTCTGCTCCGGCGAGCGTCTTCCCCTCGGCGCGATGCGCTCCGCGCGCTACGAGTCGACCACGATCGCAATCGCGCCCGGCGAGCGCCTCCTGCTCTTCAGCGATGGCTTGTGCGAGGCGACCGTCGACGGCGCGCCGATCGGACATGAACGCGTCGAGGAGATCGCGGCGCGCGCCGCGGACATCGACGCGTTGATCGCGGAAGTGCGCGCGATTCCAAAGCTGCAGATCGAGGATGACGTGACGGTCGTCGAGCTCACCCGAGCAGCCACGTGAGTCCGCTCTCGCGGATCTCCGGCGGCACCGTGTGCTCACCGTCGAACTCCTGGTAGTTCACGTCGTAACCGGCGCTCTTCAGCGCGCCCGCGATGCGCCGGCCGCAGCGATCGATCGGCAGGATCGAATCCTGCGTGCCGTGCGAGATGAACACTTTCGGTGTGCCTCGCGGCTCCGCGCTTAGGTGAATGAAGCCGGGCGAGAACGCGGCGACCCCGCGGAACAAGTCGCCGTTGAGGAGACCCCACGACAGCGCGGCCGAGGCGCCGTCGGAGAAGCCGGCGACGGCGATGCGGCGCGGGTCGACGGAGCAGCTCGCGAAAATCTTGTTCAGCGCGCGATCGATGAACGCGAGATCCGCGGTTTCATCGTTCGTCACCAGTCCCCACGTGTACTCGCGCGAGTCGGGCGCGACGACGATCGTGCCGGTGCGTTCCGCGTACTCGGTGAAGCGCCCGATGGCGCGCTCGCCCGACCCGGTCGCGCCGTGCAGATAGAGCAGGACCGGCGCGTTGCGATGCCGCGGCGGCGCGTAGAAGTACCCGTCGCGATCGGAGGCGAGGCCGAGGCGTTGCGGACGCTCCGTCGTCAGCGACGACGGCGGCGCGGACTGCGGTCGTGCGTGGAGCAACCCGTCCGGCAGTGTAGACGGGGACTTCGCGCAATGAACCGTCATCAGCATTGCGAGCTTCAGGAACGTGCGGCGCTGCATCGTCAGGTGAGCGCGGTCGCGCACGCGCGGCAGCGCCGCGCCGCCGCGGGGATCATTTCCAGGCACTCCCGACACTGCTTCATCGGCTCCGCCGCGGGGGTGGGCGTCGGCTTCACCAGCGTTCGTATGATCAGGAAGAGCACGAAGGAGAGGATGAGAAAGTCGACGATCGTGCCGATGAAGTGACCATAGAGGATCGCGCTCTTTCCGGCGAGCGCGAACTGCGCGTTGCGCCAGTCCCCGCCGGGCAGAAAGAGACCGATGATCGGCATCAGAATGTCCGCCGAAAGCGCCGACACGATATTGCCGACCGCCGCGCCGATGATCACGCCGACCGCGAGCGCCAGCGCGTTCGTTTTGGTCAGGAATCCCCGAAACTCTGCAATCATGAGGCGATCATACGCGCGTTAGGCGGCGGCGGAGCGTGGCGACGAATGCCGCATCCGCGCGCTGTGAGAAAAGTCCTACAGGCGAATAGCCGCGCGACCACGCCAGGACGAACGTGGCCACGAGCAGCACGATGGTGATGGTGATGTTCTGCCACGCGTTGAGAGCCCACTGTCCGTCCCAGGCGATCGCGACGGAATCGGAGAACGGATAGAGATAGGGGATGGGCCACTGATAGCCGTCCGGCCCGCGCGAGCCGGCGATGTCTTCCAACAGGTGAAGATGCACGCCCGCGAACACGAGCAACGCGACCTTCACGCGATTGCGCGCGCTCGCGAACATCGCTCCGGTCGCTGCCGCGAGCACCGCGAAGTGGTGAGACGTGCTTCCCAGTTACCCGGTCACCCAGTTACCCGGTCACCCAGTCACCCGGTCTCCCAGTTACCCGGTCACCCAGTCACCCGGTCTCCCAGTCACCCGGGCAACCGGGCAACCGGGTAACCGGGCAACCGTCAATCACCACGCCTTGCACTCCTTCTCATTCACCATCTTCGCCGTCTCCCCGCAATTGAACGCTCTCCGGAACTGCGGGAGGTTCGAGACCACGCCGTTGATGCGATAGCGGGGCGGGGAGTGGGGGTCGGTGATGGCGTTCGCGCGCAGGTCTTCGGGGCGGGTGTTGCTGCAGGCCCACTGGGCCATGCCGATGAAGAAGCGCTGATCAGGGGTGAAGCCGTCGATCGGTTTCAGGTCCTCGCTCGACGTCGCTTCCTTCCAGGCGATGTAGGCGAGGAGCGTTCCGCCGATGTCGGCGATGTCTTCGCCCGACGTCAGCTTTCCGTTGATCTTCACGTCATCGACCACCACGTAATTCGAATACTGATTGCGCACGCAGTCGGCGCGCTCTTCGAACGCCTTCGCATCCGCCTCCGTCCACCAATCCTTCAGATTCCCCTTCGCGTCGAACTTGCGTCCCTCGTCGTCGAACGCGTGTGTGAGCTCGTGGCCGATCGTCGCGCCGGTATTGCCGTAGTTCGGCGCCGCGTCCATCTTCGGATCGTACAGAGGCGGCTGCAGCACGCCGGCGGGAAAGTTGATGTCGTTCATCTGCGCGTTGTAGTACGCGTTCACCGTCGGCGGCGTCATGCCCCATTCGCCGCGGTCGACCAGCTTGCCGATCTTGTTCAGATCGCGCTTGTTCTCGAACGCCGTCGCCCGCACCGCGTTGCCGAAGAAGTCATTCCGCTTGATCTCGAGACCGCTGTAGTCGCGCCAGCGATCGGGATAGCCGACCTTGTTCACGATCGAATGCAGCTTCTCCATCGCGCGCTTCTTCGTCTCGTCCGTCATCCAGTCGAGCGCCTGGATCTCGGTCTCCATGGCCTTCTCCACGAGCATCGTCATCTCGACCGTCTTCGCCTTCGTCTCCGGCGTGAACGTGCGGCGCACGAACTCCTGCCCGAGGGCCTCGCCGAGGTCGCGGTCGACCAGGCGCACGCACGTCTTCCAGCGCGGAGGGATCGCCGGCACGCCGCGCAGCGTCTTGCGATAGAAGTCGAAATCCTCTTTCACGAAACTCGAGGAGAGATACGGCGCGAGATCGTGCACCGCGTGCCAGCGCAGGTACGCCTTCCACTGCGACAGCGGCGCCGACGCGATCTGCTTCTCCACCTCTTCATAGAATTTCGGCTGCGTCACGTTGAGCGTCGCCACGTTCAGGCTGCGCTTGCCGAGGTACGAAGACCATTCGAACGACGGCGTGATCTTCTGCAGCTCGGCGACCTTCATCATGTGGTAGACCTTGTAGGGATCGCGCCGCTCCACCCGCGTCAGCGACGCCTTCGCCAGCGCCGTCTCGATCGCCATCACGCTCTGCGCATCCGTCTTCGCCTGCGCCTTCGTCGAGCCCGTGAGCTCCAGCATCTTCGCCACGTGCGCGAGGTACTTGTCGCGGATCTCCTGCGACTTCGCGTCGGTCTTCGTGTAGTAGTCGCGGTCGGGAAGGCCGAGGCCTCCCGATCCGGTCTGGGCGATGACCTGCGTCGCGTCGCCGAAATCCTGCGTCGAGCCGAACCCGAACAAATAGCCGCTGGTATAGGTCGTCGCATGCAGCTTCGCCAGATACGCCGCCAGCTCCTTGCGCGACTTGAGCTTCGCGATCTCGTCGAGCGTCGGCTTGAGCGGCTTCGCGCCGAGCTTCTCGATGGCCGGCTCGTTCATGCACGCGGCGAAGTAGTCGCCGATCTGCGTCTGCACCGCGGTCCGGGCGGCCTCGGGATTCGACGCCTCCTCGAGGATGCCCCAGAGGTACTGCGCGTTCTCGTTCGTCGTCTTGCCGTAAACGCTCCAGCGCGCCTGATCGGCCGGGATGGGGTTGTTCACCATCCAGCCGCCGCACGAGAACTGATAAAAGTCGACGCACGGATCGGCGCTCTTGTCCAGCGACGGAACATCGAGGCTGGGCGTGTACGGAAGTTGTTTCAGCGGCCGCTCCTGCGACACGGCTGCGAGCGCGATGAGCAAAACGGCGGCGAGGGCGAGGGTTCTGCGCATGTTCCGGACTCTACATCGCGTTAGACTGCGCGCATGCAAACAGTCCGTGTCGGAGTCTTGGGTTCCGGTGATGTCGGGAAGGTGCTGGCCGCGGGCTTTGCGAGCCTCGGCCACGAGGTGAAGATCGGCTCGCGCGATCCCGAGAAACTGCGCGAGTGGGCGTCATCCAGCGCGCGCCTTTCCGCCGGCACGTTCGCCGAAGCCGCGCAGTTCGGCGACATCCTCGTTTTGGCGCTGCTCGGCACGGCAACGGAAGACGCCATCAAGCTCGCGGGGCTCGATGCCTTCGACAACAAGGTCGTCATTGACGCCACGAACCCGCTCGACTTCAGCAAAGGCATGCCGCCGACGCTCTTCGTCGGCACGACCGATTCCCTCGGCGAACAGATCCAGCGCCTCGTGCCGAAAGCGCGCATCGTCAAAGCCTTCAACACCGTCGGCAACGCGCACATGATCAATCCCCAGTTTCCGGGCGGACCTCCGGACATGTTCCTCTGCGGCAACGACGCCGACGCGAAGAAGATCGTGACGCAGATCTGCGACGCGTTCGGTTGGGGCGTCGTGGATATCGGCGGCATCGACGCCTCGCGCTACCTCGAGCCGATGTGCATGACCTGGGTGCTGTACGGCGTGCGCAACTCGTCGTGGAACCACGCGTTCAAGCTTTTGCGCAAGTAAGTGGAGCGGCGGGCTTCAGCCCGCCGTCCTCGTTTTTCGGCGGGCTAAAGCCCGCCGCTCCACTTTGAGGACAACCGCGTCGCGAAGCGAGGACAGCAAAAATTCTGTGACACTGCAGCTCCCCGAGAGCAGCCCCATCCCCAACCCCCTGATACCTATCCCCTAATACCTGATACCTACCGGGCAGCACACTTGCAGCCGACGGCCAATCGGTGTTCATCTAGAGCCGAGGTGTTTGATGCGAATCGCAGTTCGGGTAGTTGTCGTCTCTCTGCTCCTCACACTTCTCACGGCGACCGCGCAGGCGCAGTACTTCGGACGCAATAAGGTCCAGTGGGAAAACTTCAACTTCAAAGTGCTGCAGACCGAGCACTTCGACATCTACTACTACGATCAGGAAGCGGATGTCGTGAACGACATCGGCCGCATGGCCGAGCGGTGGTACGCGCGCCTCTCGCGCGTGTTCAACCACTCCTTCCGCAAGAAGCCGATCGTGCTCTACGCGAACGCGGCCGACTTCCATCAGACCACCACCACCGGGGGTTTGATCGGGGAGGGGACGGGCGGCTTCACCGACGCCTTCATGAACCGCGTCGTCCTGCCGCTGACCGGCGACTATTCGCAAAACGATCACGTCCTCGGACACGAGATCGTGCACGTCTTCCAGTACGACATCGCCTCGAACGCGAACAACAACCGCCGCCGCTTCGCGCTCGAGGCGATGCCGCTGTGGCTCGTGGAAGGCATGGCCGAGTACTTCTCGAAAGGCCGCGTCGATCCGCTGACGTCGATGTGGATCCGCGACGCCACGATCCACGACCGCATGCCGACCCTCCGCGAGCTGACGCGCGACTCGCGCTACTTCCCGTACCGCTACGGCCAGGCCCTGATGGCGTACATCGGCGCGCGCTTCGGCGATGAAGCGGTCGTGCGCTACTTCCTCGCGGCGGGCGTGGTCGGCGTCGAAGACGGCGTCGAGCGCGCCATCGGCATCTCGCACAAACAGCTCTTCACCGACTGGGGCGAGTCCGCGAAAGAGCTCTACAACCCGCTCGTCACCGCGCGGCAGACGACCGCGCCGATGAAGCCGCTGATCGGCAAGAAGCCCGAGCTGCCGGTCCTGGATGAAGAAGGCAAGAAGCGGCGCCGCCGCCGCGGCACGACGGAGCTCAACGTCGGACCGGCGCTTAGTCCCGACGGCCGCTACCTCGCGTTCCTCTCCGCGCGCGAGCTCTTCTCCATCGATCTCTTCCTCGCCGACGCCTCGACCGGCAAAGTGATCCGCAAGCTCGTTTCCTCGGATCGCGATCCGCACTTCGAATCGCTGCGCTTCATCGAATCCGCCGGCGCGTGGTCACCCGACAACAAACACCTCGCGTTCGTCACGTTCGCGAAAGGCGACAACTACCTCTCCATCGTCGACGTCGAATCGCGCGACGTGAATCATCAGAAGGTACCGGGCCTCGAGGCCATCAACAACGTCGCCTGGTCGCCGGACGGCCGCAAGATCGCGATCGCCGGACAGACCACCGGCGTCAGCGATCTCTTCCTCTTCGACCTCGACTCGAAGAACGTGCAGCGCCTGACGAACGACAAGTTCGCCGATCTGCAGCCTTCCTGGTCGCCGGACGGCCGCTCGCTGGTGTTCGTCACCGACCGCGGGCAGTCGGCGGTCGTCGAGCAGCTGCGCTTCAGCGAGATGCGCCTCGCCACGATCGACGTCTCCACCGGCGCGATCCGCCAGCTGGACGGATTCCGCGGCGCGCGCCACATCAATCCGCAGTACGCGCCCGACGGACAGTCGATCTACTTCATCGCCAACCCCGAGGGCATCCCGGACATCTATCGCATCAATGTCGGTGACGGCGCGCTCACGCGCATCACCTCCGTCACCACCGGCGTCGCCGGCATCACCGATCTCTCGCCGGCGATGACCGTCGCCGCGCGCGAAGGCAGCATCGCCTTCTCGCTCTTCGAAGACGACAACTACAACATCTATTCATTGCCGGCCTCCACGCCCGCCACCGCGGCGACCGTGCAGACACCGACGAGCGACACCGCCGTCGCGCGCGCGGCGCTGCTGCCGCCGCTGCGCGGCACGGGCTCGGAGATCACCGGCTACCTGATGCGTCCCGAGGAAGGGTTGCCGCCGGCTTCGACGCAGTTCGCGGAGCGCGGATACAGCGCCGATCTCCACCTCGCGTACCTCGGTCCTCCGACGCTCGGCGTCGGCATCAATCAGTTCGGCGTCGGCGCGGGCGGGAGCGTCACCGCGTTCTTCTCCGACATCCTCGGACAGCACAACGTCGGCTTCACGTTCCAGGGCGGCGGCGGCAGCGGCACGAGCAGTCTCGCCGAGCAGCTCGGCGGCGAGTTGTTCTATCTCAATCAGGCCAGCCGCCTGAACTGGGGCGCCGATCTCGTGCACGTGCCGTACGTCTATGCGACCGCGTCGTACAGCCGCGAGCCGGTGACGATCGACGGCCAGACGTTCCTCGCCGACGTCTATCAGCAGTACCGGCAGGTGCAGACGATCACCGACGCAACGGCGCTTGCGCAATATCCGTTCAGCACCACGCGCCGCATCGAAGCGGCCGCCGGTGTGGAGCGCTACGCGTACAAGCAGGAGCTCGAGACGTTCATCATCGTCGGCAACGACATCATCGACCGCACGGTCGAAGACCTCGGCAATTCGTTCAGTATCAATCTCAGCAAGGCGTCGACGGCGTTCGTCGGCGACAGCTCGATCTACGGATTCATCTCGCCGATCAACGGCACGCGCTATCGCTACGAGGTCGAGACGCTGCACGGCGACCTGAACTTCAACACAGCGCTCGCCGACTGGCGCAAGTACATCTTCCACCGGCCGGTGACGCTCGCCATTCGCGGACTGCACTACGGCCGCTACGGCAGCGGCGCCGAGGATGACCGCATCACGCCGCTGTACCTCGGCCAGGGCTCGCTGGTGCGCGGCTACGATCCGTACTCGGTCGACGCCGTCGAATGCGCGCCGACCCCGGGCTCAAGCCCGTGCCCGGTGTTCGATCGCCTCGTCGGCACGCGCATCGCCGCCGCGAGTCTCGAGCTCCGCGCGCCGCTCCTCGGCACGCGCGAATACGGCCTGATCAACGCGCCGTTCCTGCCGACGGAGATCTTCGGATTCGCCGACGTCGGGGCCGCGTGGAGCAAGGGCGACGACGTGACGTTCAAGTGGGCCACCGATACGAGCGAGCATGTCCCGGTCGCCAGCGTCGGCGTCGGCCTGCGCATCCTGCTCAGCTACATCCCGATCGAGGTTTACGCCGCGAAGCCGTTCCAGCGTCCCGACGAGGACATCGTGTACGGCTTCAACATCATCCCGGGCTGGTAATCTGTTGGAGTGCGGCGACGTAAAGTCGCCGCTCTCCTTCCATGAGCAGTCAAGGCGAAATGCCCGCGCTCCACGATGCGGCGAATGCCGCATCGACCAAGGCGCAGCGGCAGTATCTGCTTCTGACGAGGCTCAACCTGATTGCGCTGCTCATCGGCGCCGGCGCAGGCACGGCGGTCCCCGCCGTTGCCGCGATCGCCCTCATCGCGGCGCTCGTGATCACGCTCCTGACTCAAAACAAATCGTATGAGCGCACGTGGTACGGCGGGCGCGCGATCGCCGAATCCGTCAAGACGCTGGCGTGGCGGTACATGACGCGCGCCGAGCCGTTTCAGGCCGGCGATGACGAGCTGTTTCTCGAGCGATTGGCGCAGCTCCTCCAGTCAGCAGCCAATCTCGACGTGCGGCTGACCGCGGTGGCTGGTGCCGATCAGATCACGCCGCACATGCGCAAAGTACGCGGATGGCCGCTCGCCGAGCGGCGCGATCATTACGACGAATTCCGGATTCAGGATCAGCAGAAGTGGTATGCGGGGAAGTCGGCGCTGAGCGAACGGGCAGAGCGTCTGTTTTTCACGGCGATGTGGATCAGCAACGGACTCGCGGTCGCGGCGGCGGTCTGCGCGGCCTTCCGGCCGGATCTCGCTCCGAATGCGACGAGCCTCTTCTCGACCGTCGCCGCGGTGGTCTTCGCATGGCTGCAGGTGAAGCGGCATCAGGAGCTCGCGCAGTCGTACGCCATCGCCGCGCAGGAGCTCTCGATCGTTCATGGGAAGGTACGCAACGTGACGACAGACCCGCAGTTTGCCGCGTTCGTTGCAGACGCCGAGAACGCGATCTCCCGCGAGCACATCCTCTGGACCGCGCGCCGGGACGCGGCGATCGCCGTCCGATGAGCGTTCACATCGGCACGCAGGGTTGGAACTACCCCGCATGGGTCGGTCCTTTCTATCCGCCGGGCACGCGGCCGTCCGAATTTCTCTCGACGTACGCGAAGGTGTTTCGCGTCGTCGAAGTCGACTCGACGTTCTACGCGGTGCCCGACGCGCGGGCGGTGCGCGCGTGGTACGAGCGCACGCCGCCGGACTTTACGTTCGCGCTGAAGATGCCGAAGGACGTGACGCACGAGCTGCGGCTGACGCACGCCGAGGATCTCGTGCACGAGTTTCTCGACCGCGCGCGCGAGCTCGGCCCGAAGCTCGGACCGATTCTCATGCAGCTGGGCCCCGACTTCGCGCCGGAGGAGTTAGGCGCGATCGAGCACTTCGTTCCGACTCTGCCGCGCGATCTTCGCTTTGCGCTCGAAGTGCGGCAGAGCCGCTGGATGCGCGCCGACGTCCTCCCGCGATTGCTCGACGTGCTCGCCCGGCACGGCATCGCGCTCGCGCTCAGCGATGGCCGGTGGATCCGCCGCGAGACGATGCTCGAACTGGCGACGCGTCCGACGGCAGATTTTCTCTATGTGCGCTGGATGGGTCCCGACCGCGACATCACCGACTACTCCCGCATCCAGTTCGACCGCTCCGCGGAGATCCACGCCTGGGCCGAGGCGCTGAAGCACGCCGCGAACACGAAAGAGATTTACGGGTTCTTCAACAACCACTTCGCCGGCCACAGCCCCGCGAGCGCGCGGGACCTGCAACGCGAACTGGGGCAGGAGCCGATCGACCCGCGATCGCTGAGCGAGCAGCGGTCATTGTTCTGACTTCACGAACGCCACACCCTCAGCGCGTGTTGTTAGTGATCGATGAACCTGACGATCGCGCCTCTCCCGCAAGCCTTCCTCGACCGCGTCCGCACACACGGCCTCGACGATCAAAACCAACCCGTCCGCCGCGTCATCGCCGAAGGCGGCGAACCCTGCCGCGACGTCCTCCGCCGCGCCGAGCCCGGCGAGGAGCTCCTCCTCGCCAGCTTCACTCCCTTCACCGTCGCCGGCCCGTACAAAGAATACGGCCCCATCTTCGTCCTCGCGAACGACACCGGCGAGCCCACCCACCTCCGCCCCGGTTACCTCCGCGAGCGCTTCACCATCCGCGCCTACTCCGCCGCCGAGGAAATCCTCGACGCTTCGCTCACCGAGGCCGCGGACCTCGACTCGACGGTCGAGCGCTTCTTCGCCACGGACGCGACGGCGTTCCTGCACGTGAGGTTTCCGGCGTATGGGTGTTTTGCGATGCGGGTGGAGCGCGACTAAGGTTGGTTGCGGGGGCAGGATTTGAACCTGCGACCTTTGGGTTATGAGCCTGCTTATTGATAGTAATGAAAGTAGACTCCACGAGAACTAACGCAAGTAGAAACAATTGGTTAGAGCTACGACGTCTTTCGTTGATTTTCGTCGAGTTTCGTCCATTTTCGGGTCGCTTAGTGGCAAAACCGGTGGCAAATTCTCGATGTTGACCGTTTGGGCTCCGCGCCGTCGATCCAAGCCGATTTGCCACCGAGCGGTCGGTTGACACACCTCCTACCAAGACAGCCGTGATCGTGCCGTTCGCGTGCGATCGCCGGTAGCGATCCGCACGGGCGCCAGTGCATGGCGTGTACATGTCCGCGCTCCCAAGTTTCTGGCTGTCGGTTCACCTTCCCTCCGTGAGCTTGGCTCGCGTAGCGTCCTGCCCGAGCAAATCAGTGAGGAGAAAATTGATGCAAGTTGAGCAAGCTTCGGAAGCGTTTGTTCGATACTGCGAGAGCGTTCGGAAGCTCTCGGTTCATACGGTCCGAGCGTACAGGTTAGACCTGAAGCGCTTCGCGTCCTTCGCTGGGGTGAGCAGCGAGATTTCTGCGTGCGACCGCTCGACGTTGCACGGGTACGTGGCGCATCTGTTCACGGTGGTCCGGCTGAAGGAAGCGTCGGTACGGCGTCACGTCGCATCTGCTCGCGCGCTCTTTCGTTGGCTCGAAGGCGAGCGCTTGATCGGCGAGGATCCGTTTGGGCGAACGCAGATCCGCATTCGTCTACCGAAACGGTTGCCGCGCATCCTGACGCAACAAGAGGTCGCCGCGGTGCTGCGGCCATCATCAGCTCCGGGGTTTGCGGCGATCACCGCCCGTGTGGCAGCGGAGGTACTCTTCGCCACGGGAATCCGAGTTGCGGAACTCACGGCGCTCAAGGACAGCGACGTTGACGTGACATCAGCCGTCATCACCATTACGGGGAAGGGCGACCGGCAGCGTCGCGTCTACATTCCTGACGCCGAGGTGCGGGACCTCGTCGTGACGTACCGCCTCGTGCGCGGCCAACGGTGGGGAGACACGGAGGCGTTTCTCGTCAACTCACGCGGTGCACCCGCTACGGCGGAGTTCATTCGGCGCGTCCTTCAGAAACGTGCCCAGGCCGCTAACGTGTTGCGACGCGTGACCCCGCACATGTTCCGTCACTCATGCGCGACGTATCTGCTCGAAGCCGGCATGGACATTCGCTATGTGCAGCGGCTCCTCGGCCACCGCAGCATTAGCACGACCGAGATCTACACCCACGTCGCAGATGCCACGCTGAAAGTGCAGGTGACGGAGCGGCACCCGCGGCGGGCCATCGTCGAGAAGTACAAGGAAACGGGTGGCGAATGCATGGAGCGGAGAGCTGGTTCCGGCTCGTGAGGTCGCGTCGCAACTTACAGCAGCGATCGCAGCGGCAGTGTCGCAAGTTCCGCCACGCGTCGGCTGAGGGGCCGACGACGCCAGTCGGCTAACGTCACCTCGTGCGCGTTCGCCAGGTCTGTGGCGAACGCGCTCTCAGCTTCGGCGACAAGCGCGGCGTCGCACGTCCCGATGTTCGCCTCTAGGTTGTGACGCAGGCTGCACGCGTCCACGTTCGCTGAACCAAACGTGCACCACTCCCCATCGACGACGATACTCTTCGCGTGGAGCATTGTTGGGCCGTACTCGAAGATGCGCACTCCAGCATCGAGCAACGTCGCATACGTCGCGTGACTGGCGAGTCGCGCGAGAGTGATGTTGTTATGCGCACCGGTCGTCAGTAGCCGCACATCGACGCCGCGCCGGGCTGCTGCAACGAGCGCGGAGGATATGTCGGATTCAGGGATAAGGTATGCACTCGTGATAGAGATCGAACGTTGCGCACTTCCCACTGCGTGTAGATAGATGTCACGCATGGTGGCGGTACCGTGTTCCGATAGAAACAGCTGCCCGTGCGACGGTCCGACGGAATGTAACGAGAGTGCGCATGCCGGTACGGCCACTTCGGATGCCCCCGCCCAGGTAGCGCTGATGCTCGCCTCGATCGCACCCGCAAGCGGGCCGCGAATCTGTACTGCATTCTCGCGCCAGCGCCGCACGCCGTTGCCGCCTGCGAACGCATCGTCGAAGTTCATGCCACCGAGGAAGGCCACGTGCTCGTCAATTGCGATGAGCTTGCGGTGACTCCGACGATACGCACGATGCAGCGCGTGCAACCGAATCGGGTTGTAGACGTGGAGCTCGACGCCAGCGGTGATCAGGACCGAACGAATCGAGGTGTGCATCGTGCCGGTGCCATAGGCATCTATGAGTACGCGGACTCGCACGCCGTGGCGCGCACGTTCCGCAAACGCGTCCGCAAACTCGCGCGCGACTTGTCCACCGTGGAAGCGGAACATCTGAACTGCGATGGTCCTTCGCGCGGAACGCACGGCGGTCAGGAACGCTGGGAAGAAGACGTCGCCATCGCGAAGGAGACGCAGCTCGTTCCTCTCCACGATCTTGGCGCCCGTAATGGCCGCAAGTGCCTCGCAGCGAGTGTGGCCGCTCGGAGTCACGGCGCACCACTCCCGACGCGGCTGACTCGCGCCGCGATGGGGCCGTCCGCCTGGAATGCCGCGGACGCGTGTGCGAAGGATCGCTGATAACCGGGAATTATCGGAGGTCACAGACATGCCTCCCACACGGTACTTCCGAAGCGCCCCGCCGGATCTCGAGTGGGACCTGCGCGGCGTAAGCGGAAGAACCTTCGAAGATCAAATCGCGGCGCATCTGCAGAGCTACTTCAGCTACGACCGCGCGAACATCCGCATCCGCCAGACGCCGCCGTCCGGCGACAAGGGCCGCGACGTCATCATCCGGACGAACGTGGACATCACGCTTTTCGGCGTCCCCATTCGCGCGACATCCGCCCGCGAGCGCAAGATCTACGTCGAGTGCAAGCTCCGTACAGGCAATCGCCTGGAGAGCGAGTTCTTCTTCGACTTCGCGCAGATGAGCGACGAGGGGACGCCTGACTACTACTTCCTCGTCACGAACGCGTCGGTTACACCGTACGTCCACCACAAGGCGGTGACGACCTGCGCGAAGGACGAGGTGGAGTTCCGCCTCATCGATCGTCGCCTGCTCGTCGATTACCTCGCGCGCGAAGCGCCGACGCTCTTCCCGCTGCCGCCCGCCACGTGGCCGGACGCGCTCGTCGTCGAGTACCAAGTGGAGTCGTCGCTGTACGCGACCGAAGGCCGCATCGACATCTATCTCGTCGCGCGCAACTACACCCGTGACCTGAAGCCCTTCCACGTCTTCCTCGCGACGAACGAGAGCTGGAGCATCGTGGATGCGCCGCGGGAGCTGAGCGGTCTCGCTGAACCGCTCGAGGCGCACACATACAAACTGCACGCGAAACGCCGCTACTACGACGCTGGCGCCGACGACCTCGACATCGGCGTCACGATTGACAATCATCGCGACACGATCCACGTCGCGGCGCCGAAGGTGACCTTCGACTTCCAGCCACGGATGTACGGCGCGAACCACCTGGCGACCGTCCGTCGGCTCGTGCGCGAGATCGACGGCAACGATGGCTTCTTGCTCTTCAGCGTAACCGGTCAGGCGGGGGTCGGTAAGTCGCGCGTCATCGGCGACGCGCTCGACGAGTTCGTCGAGACGAACGTCGACGTAGCGAAGATCTTCTTTCAGGCGTCGGATCGGACCGACGATGCGGTGCGCGTCTTCGAACGGTTGCGCATCGCACCGCCAGCCGGATCGACGAACGCCGAGCTCCTCGTGCAGCTGTTCCGCGATCTGCCTGCCGCCGGGCGGAGTCGGGTGCTCGTCCTCGAGGACCTCCACCACGCCTCAAAGGCGGTGCTCGATACCGTCAAACGCGTCATCCTGAACCCGCCGACGGTCGAGCACCCCGTGACCGTCCTTATCACGGGTCGGAACGACTTCACCTTCCCGAACGAGGACTACTTTTCGCTCCTGCAACTCCTGAAGCTCGTCGGCGACGCCGACCGCGCCGTGGAGCTACGGCCGCTGAAGAAGCGGGAGACGCTCGCGCTGATTCGCGCGACGATCACGAACGCACCCGACGTCGTCGTTGATCGCGTGTACGCGCTCAGTGAGAATCTGCCCTTCCACGTTATGCAGGCGATCGAGTACCTCCTCGAAACCCGCGTTGCGGAGCTCCTCAGCCGCACCGAGGTCGGTATCCCGCACGTCGAGAGCTTTCCGGCGAAGCAGTACATCCCCGACACGATCGAGGAGCTGTACGAACTGCGCTTCGCCACGCTGCGCGCGCAGCCGCTCGGCGACGTCATGGCGGACTTCCTCACGATCCAGTCGTTCTTCGGCTTCGTCGTAGAGCCGATCGTGATCAGCGAAGTGCTGAACGCTTACGATACAGACGCCGTCCTCGCGCCGCTCGTTCAGCACCGCTTCCTCGAGTACCAGCTCGACGGCGAGCTCACGTTCTGCCACGAGAATCTGCTCGCCGTACTCCGCGCGCAAGCGCGTCGACCCGAGCACCGCGCGGATGCGAGTCGCCTCGTGCTCGCGCGCCCGGAGCTGTTCGCGCTCCTCGACGATCTCGATCAGGGCGAAGTGCTCTTCCTGAACGGCGCGTACGCCGACGCGCTCGAGAAGTTCGACCGGATCGTTGCAGCGATTGCGAAGATCGACAACTTTAGCTCCGTTGATCTAGACGTAAAGTTCTTCCACTACATCGACGCCGTCTTCGACGCCGCCGCCGCGACGGGAGCGGACCCGCACATCCTTCGCAACGTCGTGCTCGCGAAGGCGTACATGGGCATTCACAACTACCCGCTGTATCGCGGTGCGGAAGCGTGCGAGTCGGCGCTCGCGCAACTCGACCGCGTCGACCTCCCGGCGTCCGAACGCCTCGTCGCGGAGAGCGAGATTCGGCAACTGCGTGCCCACGGGCTCCTCAACATGGGTCGCACGCGGCAAGCGCTCGGCCTGATGCTCGAGCTCGATCAGCGCATCCGCACGGAACCGCTCCTCGCGACGCGGCACGAACTCGCGTTCGACCTCTACGATCGACTGCAGGAGGCGTACAAGAAGTTCAACCACCTCGACGTCGCCGCGAGCTACGGCCAGCTCGCACGGGGTGTCGCCGACGCGAGCGCGAACCTGCAGCTCCTCGCGTGCCACGCGATCACCGAGGTCGGCATGCACTTGTACCGCGATCCGGCGCGTGCACGGGCGAGCGCGGAGCATGCGCACGAGCTATGCGTCCAGTACGGCGCGTACCGCCTGAAGATCTACACGCGCCTCTCCATCCTCATCGCAACCGCGCTTGAGGCGTCGAGCCCTGCGGCGCTCGCCGCGCTCCTGCCGGAGGCGCGTGAGATCCTCCGCGTGGCGCTCCTTGAGAATCTCTCCGATTCGCTCATGCGGTCGCAGCTCTTCGTCGCGACGCTCACGTACCTCCTCGAGCCGCGCGACGCTGCCGCGCTCGACGAGGCGGAGCAGCACGTGAACGACGGGATCAGCCACTGCGCGAAGTTCGGCAATGGCCTCTTCGAGTGGCTGCTGTACAACTTGGCGGCCGTCTTGAAGGAAGCGCGCGGCGCGAAGCCGCAAGTCGTGGCGCGTCTGTTCGCGACGGCGATGCGCGGGCTCGATCGGCAAGCGCTCCTCTTCGTCGGGCGCCGCGACTTCACGTACCCGAGCCTATTCGTGATCAGCAACGCATTGCGGTTCTGGAGCTTCAACGAGCGCGAGTTCCACGCGCGGCTCGACGCCATCACGGACTACGACACGGACCGGACGCTCGAGACGCGGCGCGCGGCGATGGCCACGATCAAGTCGGAGCGCTTGTTTTTTGCGCCGACGCGGCCGTTCCGGTGTTTGGAAGACCCGGTCGGGCAGTACTGGCTGCCACTCCTGTAGGGATCAATCGTGCGAGTGCTTGTCGATCACGAGGCAGTGTTCGAGCACCAAGACGTCGATGTTCGAGCGCAAGAACGTGGCGATCGCGTCGTGCGGCGACTCGACGATTGGCTCGTCCGCGAGGTTGAACGACGTGTTGAGCAGCACCGGATGTCCGCGCACGTCTGCGTACGCGCGGAGGAGGGCGTGCACGAAGGGCTCTTCCTCCGCGGTGATGGCTTGGACGCGGGCCGTGCCGTCGACGTGCGTCACGGCCCCGAGCGCGCGCCGGTACCGATTCTTCACCTGCGCGGCGAGCAGCATGTGCGGTGACGACTGGAGCAGGTCGAAGTAGCGGAACTGGTCCTCCGCGGTGACGACCGGCCCGAACGGCCGAAACTCCTCGCGGTACTTCACGTGCCGGTTGAGGCGGTCGCGCATGCGGCGGGAGCGCGGATCGGCGAGGATGCTCCGGTGGCACAGGGCGCGCGGGCCGGACTCCGACCGGCCGCGAAAGAGGCCGACGACCTTGCCTTCGGTGAGCGCCTCCACGATGCGCGCGATGAGGACGTTCTCCGGCAACTCGGCGAACGCGAGCTTGAAGTGGCGGAGTCGGCGCCGCACCTCCACGCGGTCGTAGCTCGGCCCCAGGAACGGGGTAGTACCGGCGCCGATGGCGGGCTTGCCGAATGTCGCATCGTACGCGTGGAACGCGGCGCCGATCGCTTGGCCATCGTCGCCCGCGGCAGGGATGACGTGGACACGGCGGAACCGCGTGCGCTCCACGATACGGTGGTTCAGCAGGCAGTTCAGGAAGAGCCCACCGGCCAAGCTGAGGTTCTCGTACGCGCCGTCGCGGTTCACGGCGTTCAGCAGGTCGATGACGACCTGCTCGACGACCGCTTGAGCCGTAGCTGCGATGTCCGCCCGACGTTCGCGGACGAACCGATGGTGCGCGAGGCCGGACGCGACGCGCGCTTCCTCGATCTCGCGGAGGACGTCGCCGATTGTGAGCGAGAACTGCAGGCCGTCCACGGGCACGTGCGGCTGCACGAGCGGCTGCCCGTACGACGCGAGGCCCATCGTTTTGCCCGCCTCCCCGTGCGCGAAGCCGAGGAGGTACGTAAGCTGCTCGTACTTACGCCCGAGGCTCACTTGCTTCGACGCGTCCATGTCGTGGAGGTACGCGTAGTTGAAGAAGTTTCGCCGCGTGCTATGCGTCATAGGGAACGCCTGCAGGCGCTGCCCGACGAGCCGCACGCCCGCGTCGTCCGCCGTGAAGAGGCTCTCCGCCTCGAGCCGATCGCCGACGATGTCACCGGAGCCGTCCGCGACGAGGACGAGCGATTCCGTGAAGGGCGAGGTGTAGAACGCCGCGAGCGCGTGCGCTGCGTGGTGGCTGACGCCGAGCACCGGGACGTCGCATGAGTAATGGTCGCGAAACTCCGCGGCGAGCTGCGGTAGTACCTTGTCGATCGTCACGTTCGTGTAGCTCACGCTCACTGCGGCAACACGCTCCATTGGCAGGCGGAGGTACCGCAGCAGTGTCTCGATCGCGTGGTACGGAAGTTCGGGCGATGGTGAGTGCTTGCGGCGGTCGACACGCTCCTGCGCAAGCGCCCCGACGAGGCGACCATCGGCCACGACCGCCGCACCGCGATCGTGGCCGATGTGCACGCCCAGGACGGCCTTGCTATCCTTCACCGATAATTCCCGGTTATCAAGAGAAACCAGCGTCGCGGCCCCTGTAGCCGCCGCGTGGCACCGGCTGACAGCCACAGCACCTGACCGACATAAAACGCAGGGTACACCAGGGACAGGAGCAGCCACGGTCGCGAGGGGAGGGCACCCAGCAGAACGCCCGCTACGATCCCGATCCCGACCGTGGCGATCACAAGGTGCAGTCGTCGGGTCGCGTGCTTTGATGGATGCGGATACCGTCCCGGAAGCAACATCAGCGCGATTACCACGACGACGATGGTGCCGACGACCATCGGCGACCACTGGAGGTAGAAGGCGTACATCACGGTGATGTTCCACACGTTAGGGAATCGCGAGTAGTAGCCAACGCCCTTCGCGACACGCCGCGTGAAGCGCACAAGGCTCGCCCCTACCATCGCTGCGCCCCACAGGAACGGCGGCGTCGGAAAGAGATCGGCCATCGCTGCGATCACGGTGGGCGCAACTGCAAACGTCAAGAAATCGACGAGCGCGTCGAGCCTCTCTCCATCGACCGTCGGCGTATGTTCCGCGACGCCGACAGCTCGCGCGAGCCGCCCGTCCGTCACGTCGATTATGAGTGCGAGCAGAAGGTAAACAAAGGCACGATCAAAAGACCGCTCAGCGGCCTGGAGGATGGCCCCCACCCCGAGCACACCACCGGTGATGGTGTAGCCGTGGACAGACGCGGCGAGCCACGTTCGCCATCGTGTCGTGATCATGAGGTGCTTGCTTCCTTAGGACCTGACGTTACGAGGGAGCCGGTCGCCCGGATCGCGAACGACTTGAACACTGCCTCGAGCTCTCTGTTAAGGAGTGACGCGGGCGGCGATTCTCCTACCTACGGCACGTCATTGGGTCGTGGCACCCGTCGGCGTGATCGTTGATTAGTCGGCGACTAAAGCTCGCAGATGAAGGTTCAACCCTCGTTTCCAGTGGGCGGACCCGTCTGCGCGTTTACTCCCATCTCGAGCCACGCCAGCGTCCCAAATTCGAGCGGCGCGCTATCTTGCGCAGCAAAGCCGTCATCCGTTATCCTCCTCACTGCATGAAGAGCTGATCTCTCAATTACGAGAGGTCACACCAACCCGAAGTCGTCACTGCCGGGTGGTCACAACCGAAAGGTTGCATGCGCGACTCAGAGAGGAGCCGAAGAGTGATGAACACCCCGCCGCTACATCTGCCGATGCCGACTTGACCATCGACACCGTCGCCGTGTGCGAGTGCTGCACGGTCACGGGGATGAAGGTCGACGATTTCCTCGCAGCGTTTGCTGAGAACCTTCCTGCACCCGCCGTACGCGTCCTGTTTCGACGGGTGTGAGCTCGATCATTCGCTGGTCCCCTGCTCCTGATCGGCGGTGATACCGGCATGTGCGATGTCGAGGATCACCTCGACGAGCTGCACGATTTCCCGCGAGAAGATCGCAAGCTCGGTCGGCGAATTGGCGCTTGCAGCGGGGTGTGCATTATTTACGAACGGGTATCGACACCTCGACAGGCGAACCATCGTATCGACGACGAAGTCGAATTCTGTCGCGCATTTGCGGAGAGGTGCTCGTTACCGGTTGCGGAGGTGTTCGTCGATGCAGGAGAAAGCGGATTCCACGGGGATAGAAAGAGTTACAAGGAGATGCTTGCCTACATCCGCGAACACCAAGGCGTGTTGCGGTACGTGATCGTGCCTGACTTCTCACGCGTGTGGCGAAACTCGCCGGAGTATTTTTCGCTTCGCGCGACGACGGCAAAGCACGGTGTGCGCATTGTTTCGGCGCGCGAAGCAGCCGTGGACCAGTCTCCGGAGGGTCTGACCATCGAAGCGTCCCTCGTCTGGTCGGCGGAGTATGACGCTACCGTGAAGAAGGAACAAAGTTCCAAGGCTCAGCAGGATCTGGTCGATAGGGGGCTTTGGCCGTTTCGCGCGCCCCTTGGGTATCGTCAAGATCGCCGCAAGGGGTACCTCGTTCCCGATGAACCGTCAGCGTCAGCTGTGCGGCGACTGTTCGAGCTCGTTGGCGTTCATGGTTGGTCAATTCCGGACGTTCTTTCTGGTGAGGTAGATCTCAACCTGGCTGGTGAAGAGCACACTTTCTCGGCAGCTCGCCTCCGTCGCGTTCTGGCGAATCCGCTCTACGCAGGCCGGATCGTCCTCAAGTCACAATTCCGCGGCGTCGCTCAGTTCGAGCCATTAGTGGACGGTGACGTATTCGATGCAGTCCAGAAGCGAATCACTCGGCGCGCTGCAACCGCGAGACGAAGCGTGCCACGCTTGCCGCTGAGTAGCTTCGTCACGTGCGGTGAATGCGGATACTTCCTCTCAGGGAGCTACACGAAGGGGAAGTACGGCTGGTATCGATGCACGAACGGTTGTACGAAGATTCGGGAGGCAGAGCTACACCCGATGTTCATCGCTTTCGCAGACGCACTGACGGCAACCGACCGGACGAAGGCCGATCTCGTGGCCCTCGTCCTTGAGAAGGAGGCTGAGGCGCGGGAGGTGGACACCACGTCGCTGGAGCGCGAGCTCGAACTAATTCGCGTGCGAAAGAACCACTTGATCGCCTGGCGGCTGGATGGGTCACTTCTCGAGGACGAATGGCAGCGCCAAATGGAATCGGAACGAGCATCTGAGGAGCATGTGCTCGGCCGCCTGAGAGAGGCTAGTAACGCCACCGAGACCACGGCGGCCCAGCAGGTAACGACGCGAATCCTCGAAGCGCCAGGGCAGGTTTGGCAGTTCCTGCCTGTCGCGCTGCAGCGGCGGTTGCAGAGCGGGCTCTTCCCGGAGCGAGTCGTGCTCGAGGCCGGCCAACTTGGAACTCACGCCATCAACCCTGTTTTCAGTGGTTTCGGTGAACCGTTCACGCAGGTCCGGACGATTGCGTGCCCTTCTGCTCAGAACTTAGAACTCGAAAGCAGACCATGGCATCACCGTCCTCGGGTGGAGCGGGAACGCCTTTCCACCCAGTATCTTGGCAACGATGTACAGACCAGTGACCATTCGCCGCCACGTGGATCGCTGCGAATGCCGTCTCAGGTCGTCGCCGCATGACGTAGCTTCTCTTGTTAGAACCATTCACCTCATCACAGTTTCTAGATTATGAGACAGAGATCAACAGACATGACTCCATCAAACCTACCGTTGGTTCTCCTTGGGCAGACGGTGAGGGAACTTAGGACATTACGGAATCTCACCCAACAGGAGCTCTCCGACCGCTGCGGTTTCAACCGGACGTTCATCGTGGCGGTGGAGAAGGGAAGACAGAACATTTCGATGATGACTCTTCTAGCCCTTGCAGCCGCACTTGATGTGCTACCGGCCGAGATGTTCCGGTCGTTTACAAAGGCGACGATGCGTCGGATGAACCTAGTGGGCTAACGGCATCATGGCTCGGTCTTGGAAAACTGCAAACGCTGATTTATCAGCGTACAACATCAAGAGATAAGGCGGTGATCCCTCTTATTGGACAGGGAGGCCCTGTCTATGCGCTCGCAGTGCACGAGAGGCACGCGCGGTTGGAGGCCGCTTCAGTACCGGATTGAACGAGTGACCGGTGCGGAGTCCTTCCTCGTAAAGAAGGGGCGGAAGGAATACGAGCTTCGCCTCTGCTCTGTACGAGTTCCGGGCCGATTTCATGGCTACGTCGCTTCAGCACTTTCAGAATTCCTCCTCTTTCAGCGAGTCCACATTCGGTTCTGCTGCCGTGACGAGAATGGGGACCGGCGAGGAGTGATCGCGAAGATCCACTCGGATCTGCTCGTCGGTGAGTTGACCGTAAACGACCTCGCCATTGCTTGTGGCTTCGGCGTGGAGGAGGCGAGGTGCCGCCGGTGCTTGCCACCTGCCGCGCTGTCGGCATCAACAGCACGTCGGCATCGTAGGCGACTTCTGCAGGCATTGCACGACCGCGCAGACAAGTGGACGAGCCACATTCTCGAGAAGCACCAGCCTTGATGTCTAAAACTTGAACTTCTTTGCGTTAAGCCATTACAGAGATCACAACGACCGGCGCGGCCGGGGAGACCTATGAGCGAACAGTTGATCACGATTGACGAGCTTTGTGACCGCTGGCGGGTAGATCGCCAGTGGGTCTACAGACAGACGCACCGCGGGTGCCGTAATCCGCTGCCCGTTGTACGGCTGGGGCGACTTCTCCGCTTCCGTGAGAGGGAGCTGGCGACGTGGCTCGAGCAGAACCAGCGCACGGGCGAGCACTAAGTCGGTATGTCGGACAGCTCTTCGACTGTATCGCGGGATTACCGATGGTTTTCTCCTGGAGAACCCCTGTTAGTCGGCGGACGCACGATCAACTGTGGCTTCCTGTACGCAGGCACCGGAGGTGGCGAGCCGTCGCTCGTTGATTTGCGCCAGCCGGTCTCCGAGGCTGGGCAGTATCCGCGCGAGCGTTGCTTCGGCGGCGAGTCGTACGCGAGCCTTGCCTCGAGCTATCGGGGTGCTTATCTCGACTGGCTCGCTCGGGGTCGCGTCGGCCGGATCTTCCAGCAAGGACTTTTCTTCTTCCTCATGGGAGCAGAACGGTGGCTGGAAGACGGAGTCGCAAGTGAAGAAGAGCTTCTCCATCTGTCTGACGAGTGCCGTCGGCTGGCCGAGGTCTACGCGGAGTTCGACGTATTTGCCGGTCGGGCTGCCGATCTTGCCGATGCGATTCGCCTTTGGATCGAGCGGACGCCCCCGTCGCACGTCGCTGTTGATTTTCAGCGTACCAGCCAGCTGCGGACCATCATCGGGCTGAGGGAGATTGCAGCGGCCCGGCTTCCGCTGCCGTGGGACTGGGCGCTCCTCCTCGGGGCCGATCATCCGCATGGCCGATTCATCTCGAAGCTTCTGGCCCACGATGAATTCCGGGAACTGTTCGCTATCCGGTATGCACAGCGATTCGGTGAAGGAATCGGCCTTCTCGGCGGAGACTCAACCCCGCACGCTCTCCATGTGCAGAATCCAACCCTGGTCGGACGTCTTTACCCGCTGCCGTTCCTGCCGCAGGCTGCCGTGCCGCATGCTAGTGAGGAGGCATCAGCCGTCGTGCAGCTGGCGAACCGCGTCGAAGAAGAACTGCGGCCGTACCTGGTGAAGAAACGGCAATCCGCGCCGATCAACGTGGGACTACTGCCAGAAGGCCTCGTAGACCGGTTCGGTCGCGACGAAACGGAGCAGCTTGTGGCGCGGATCGACGATGGTCTTGCGCAGTCCGCATTCCTTCAGCTCTCGTGGGCCGAGATTCTCAAATACTGGCGGTCGCCCGAGCTTCAATACGGTATTCCGCAGCGTCTGAGCCGCGTCCTTGCTCGTCGTGGCTTCGGGTTTGAGCCGCACCCCACGTATCCGCCGAGGCCGTGGTTGACCGAGCGCTCGGCGGTCATCCTCTTCCGCGAATCGGATTTCGGTGACACGCGGAGACAGCTACAAAGTGCCATAGCCGTAGTTGATGCCGTCGTGCCGGTCATTCGAGCGGTGAGCGTTACGCGACAGCCGCTCCTTGAGTATCTGGCTCGCGCAGCCGGACTGACGGAACCGGAAGCGGTTCGCCTGCAAGCGCGTGCACTGTGGCACGTGACTCACGGAAGCAATCCCACGTACGAGCGCTGCGTGTTGTTCCAGGACTTGCCCCTGGTTGAATGGCTTCGTGATGCATGGTTGACGTTGCGGTTCGAGGGGCGATCTCTCGTCGATCTGGTGAGTGACGCCGTCTACAGTCACCATCGTCCTGTTCTGAGTCGTTACGGCATCGGTTTACCGCCGCGCCTTTTCGGTAGCTCTAGCGGCAACCTTCCGCCAGCGCCGCGCAAGAAAACACCAGTTCCCGCGGTCGCGGTCCCGCAGCCGTCGTTTCAGCTGGACGAATCCGCTGTTGCTACCAAGCTCGAGGAGTCGAAGCGTGCTGCCGCTTTCGTCGATGCGCTTGGCGTCGATCAAGAGGACGAGTCGGTGTCGCCACAGATACGGTTATCACAGTCAGACCACGCGGTACTGCGGGAGCTGGTTTCTGTGCGCCCGAGCTCACGCCTCCAGCTCGACACTCTTTGCCGCACCAAAAGCATCTTCACCCTCGCATTTGTCGAACGCATCAACGACGTGGCCATCACGGTGACCGGCGAGCCAGCCGTTCACGTCGATGTCGAAGTCGAGCTCGATCTACACACACTCACCACAATCCTCGAAATGGAGCCCACTGCATGAACGAGTCTTCATCCTCAATCCGGCCGAAAACGCGCGACGGGGTGATCAATGCCCTCCGCAGCGGCGTTGTACCCGCGGCCGGTCTTCACTACATCCACGTCGGACGCGAGAAAGAGCTTCGTGCCCTCACGGCTGACCTCCAGACCGTTGCGGACGGCGGGAGCGCCTATAAGGTCATCATCGGACCCGTCGGCGTCGGCAAGACGGAATCGACGATGATGCTCGCGGGCATCGCCCGCGACAAGCTCAATCTCGTCACCGCGAAAGTTGATCTCGAGGCCCGTTGCCGCCTCTACGGGAACGGCGGGGAAGCGACGGAGTTCTACAAGCGCCTCACTGCCAATTTGTCCATCAAGTCTCAGCCGGATGGGAACGCATTAGGGACAATTCTGGAGCGCTTCATTGTTCGTGCGGAGGAAGAGGCGGAACGCACGGGCCGTACGGCTGATGAAGTGATCCAGTCGCTTCTTGAGCCGCTCACCGGGCTGGTCGGCGGCTTCGACCTTCGCGACGTCCTGCGCGCGTATCGGCGAGCTCACCTCGACGGTCACGACGAAATGAAGGTCAACGTCGTGCGTTGGATTCGGGGCGAGTTCGCCACGAAGACGGACGCAAAGAAAGTCCTCGACGTTCGGACCATCCCTAACGACGCGAACATGTACTCGTTCGCGAAGATGCTGGCCGCACTTTGCCGCATTGCTGGATACGGCGGTCTGGTGATCTTCGTCGATGAAGCCGCCGCGCTTTGTGGCATCGCCAATGCGGGAGCGCGCCAGCGGAACTATGAGATGGTCTTGATGATCATCAACGACCTCCTCCAGAGCGCCGTCTCGGGGGTCGGATTCGTTTTCGCCGGGACTCCCGATCTGATCGACGCGAAGAGAGGCCTGCACAGCGTGGAAGCTCTGAAAACGCGCATCGCCGGGAATCCACTGGCAAACTCGCAGCACGCCGATTTCGCCGCTCCTACCGTGGCGCTGTCACCGCTGACCAATGATGAGTTGAAGGTGCTTCTGCTGCGAGTCCAGAATGTGTTCGCCTATGGCGACGAATCGCGGCACGTCTTGACGAGCGACGATGTCACCTTTTACCTGCAAACGCAGTTCAAGAAGCTTGGTGGCGATCTGCTCAAGAGAACCCGCGACGTGGTCAAGGAGTTCGTGCAGTTGCTGGACATGCTTCAGCAACATCCAGAGCTGCCGTGGCGAACGCTGATGCAGTGCACCTGCGGTCGTGGCGTGCACCGCGCCCGGCGCGACTGGCGAGAGGCCCTCGCACGCGCGCATCACTGCGGGACCGCCGCGGGCGCGAACGATCCGCACCTCCATCGCGGCCGGCCTGAACACCCCTGTCTGCTTCACCGCCCACCGGATGAACTGGATCGAACTCGAAGACGTCATTGACGTCGCGATCGGATGGGGCGTGCGACGGTTCAATCTGTCCCGTCTTGTGCCTGTCGGACGAGGAGATCGGACGCTCGACCTGAATCCGGACGAGTGGCGGGATCTCACCGTCCGGTTCGAGCGCATCCGGCGCGAACGAGGTTCGGAGATCGAATTCTCGTCACGCTGATCATGGATTCATGATCGGCTTCCGCCGAACACCACACCGTGATGCGGCGAACGGGCGGGTGTGACGGAGGACACACCCGCCCGCCGCGCGCAATCGTTACGGAGTGATGGCGACTTTCATCACGCCGTCGCGGCGTTCGCCGAACACGCGGTAGGCCTCATGGATGTCGTCGAGCTTGAAGCGATGCGTGATGAGCGGGCGCAGATCGAGCCGGCCGCTGCGCACCATGTCCAGGAGGCGCCGCATCCGCTCCTTTCCGCCGGGGCAGAGCGTCGTCTGGATCCGCACGTCGGCCAGCCCGGCGCGGAATGCGTCGTACGGAATCTCGAGCTTGCCGGAGTAGACGCCGAGGCTCGAGAGCGTGCCGCCGGGGCGAAGCACGCGCAGCGCGTTCTCGAACGTCTGCTGCGTTCCCAGCGCCTCGATGGCGACGTCCACGCCAGCGCCGGTGAGACGGCGGACCTCTGAGACCACGTCGACTTTGCGATAGTCGAGCACGACGTCGACGCCCATCTTCTTGGCCATTGCGATCCGTGCGTCATCGCCGTCGATGCCGATCACCATCGACGCGCCGAGCAAACGCGCGCCGACCGAGGCGCAGAGGCCGATCGGTCCCTGCGCGAAGACAGCGACCTTGTCGCCGAGGGTGACCTCGCCGGACTCCGCGCCGCTGATGCCGGTCGAGGCGATGTCGGCCAGGAGCACGACTTGTTCGTCGGTGAGCTCGTCCGGGATCTTGGCCATGTTGGCCTGCGCGTTCGGCACGAGCAGGTATTCGGCCTGCGCGCCGTGCATCGTGTTCCCGAAGCGCCAGCCGCCGAGGGCCTCGCAGTCGTTGCCGTGACCGCATTGCGAGTGGTGGCCGGAGAGACAGGCGTGGCATTGACCGCACGGAGTGATCGCGCCGACCAGAACGCGATCTCCGACGGCGTAGCCGGTGACGCCGGATCCGAGCTCCGCGATGACGCCGACCGGCTCGTGACCGATGATGAGCCCCGGCCGGACCGGATACTCGCCCTTGAGGATGTGGAGATCGGTCCCGCAGATGGTGGTCGTCGTGACGCGAATGACGGCCTGCTGTGGCGCGGCCCGAGGCCGCGGAACGTCTTCCACGCGAATGTCGCCGACGCCGTGAAAAACGGCGGCGCGCATGGTGCCGGTGGTGAGGGGTTTTGTTTCTTCGAGGGGTGGGGTGAGTGTTGCCGTCATGTCGAGACCTCCGCAGCTATGATTGGTCGCGATGGTCCACGGGACTGCAACGGCGCGCATGATCGTGGGTGACGATCGTCACGCCTGTGATTGTCATGCGCCCTGCCACGATCGATGAGGCGTACTGGCGCGGCGTCATCCGTCGCGGCGAGGCGACGTTATTCGTCGGCGCGGGAGTCTCGGCGCCGCCGCCGTCGAGCCTTCCGTTAGCCGCGGGCCTGGTCTCCAGCCTGATCGTTCCTGTCCTGGAGCCGTTGACGCTTCCGGTGAAACTTGCGCGCAACGTCGAGCGCGCACTCGTGGCCCTTCGCCCCGAGGTCATCACGGATGTCGTTCTCGAGCACCTCGGAATCGAAGCGGGGCGGCCGCTGCTGCGCGTGCTCCGCGGCCGCCCGAACGCCTGGCACGGCTTTCTGGCCGCCGCCCTCGGCGCGGGTTGCTGCGTCATCACAACGAACTTCGACACGCTCATCGAACAGGCATGCAACGCTCTCGGAGCGCGACACGAGACGGTCGTCGGAACTGCGGTCGACGATGGTGTCGCCGCGGAGTCCACTCTCTTCAAAGTTCACGGATCGATCGGCGACGGTCTCTCCTCCATTGCACTCGCCGTTCGACAAGTGGGTCGGGGGCTGTCCGCACAACATGCACGGCTTCTGCAGGCGCTCGTCGAAAACCGGCCTCTCGTCGTCCTCGGCTACTCCGGCCGCGATGACTTCGACATCCTCCCGGCCCTTCGGAACGTGGAGCGATCCGCGCCCGGCCTCTGGGTCGTGCACGAACGAGGTGCGGCCATCCGGCCGATCGCCGGCCCGGCCCGCCGCAGATTCGATGCGCAACCCGCAATCGACCTTGCGACGGCGTGGCCCGGATCGCTCGATCTCTTCACCGGCGAAACGAGTCTCATGCTGGACGTTCTTCGCCCACGGCGCGGCTTTGGCCGGATGCGGGGGACTTCTGCGGATGCGGCACCGGCTGTCGACCCCTGGCTGCCGGAGCGGGACGCCGCGACGATTGCGATCCTGTACGCCCTCGTGGAAGCGCGTGCGTTCGAGCTTGCGGCGCAGGTCTTCCAGCACGCCACGAAATCGCGCGCATCGTCGCGCATCCTCGTCGGTCACGCGGTCGTGTTGGAAAAGTACGGAACGGACCTCCGCGCCGCCGCGGCGGTCGCAACGAAAGCCAGAACGATCTCGAAAAACGAGCCGGTCGACATTCGCGCGCTGGTGCTCGACCAGAGCGGCGTCATTGCCCGGAGGCGTGGCCTTCATCGGCTCGCGCTCCGCTTCTATGACCAGGCCCTAAAGATCGCCAGGCCGTCGAACTCCCCGGAATGGCTGCTCATGCAGATTCGCAGTCATCGCGCCGTGGCGCTCGAATACCTCGACCGCCGTGCGGACGCGCTCCGGGAACACCGTCGCGTCGCAAAGTACGAGCAACGCACCGGCGACCTGCGCGGCTACGCCAAGAGCCTCAACAACATCGGCATCGTCCACATGAATCAACGGCAGTGGAGGCCGGCCATTGCCGCCCTCGAACAGAGCTGCGCGCTCAAGCGCGAGCTCGGCGACCCCCGGGGCATTGCCCAGTCGCTGCACAACCTCGGTAAGCTGCATTTTCTGCGCGACGATTACGCGTCCGCCGAGAGCGCCTTCCTCGAAAGCCTCCGCATCCGCCTCGGCCGCGGCCGTGACGACCACGGTGCTGCCCAGTCCTACGTCGCCCTCGCCCACGTGGCGCTGAAGGCGGGAAAGCTCGAGGATGCGGAACGATACGCGACGCTCGCGCTCGAGGCGCATGTCGCGTGCGGCGACCAGCGCGGAATCACGCAGGCGAAGGGGCTGCTCAGGGTGGTGCGGGGGTGAGCTGCAATATCAACAGGGCGAGAGACACACGCGCAGCGTGCCAATTCATTCACTAGCGGGCAGGGGTTCCTCAGGAAGGCCATCTGGGAGACTTCTAATGATGTCGGCAGCGTTGTCGATCCCTTCGCACCATTCGCGGATTGTTTCAATGACGTCCTGATTTGGTGGAGTGAAGAACATCCAGCAGAGAACGTGCTTCAGCAGTCTTTCGCTGTCGCGGACATCGGCGGTCACAACCGCAATACGGCCAGGAATCACCAGAAAGTCTGATCCTGTGAATTCGGCTCGCGCGAATCGAGACCGCTTCAGGATGAATCTTGGCAATCTCCCATAGTCGCTTGCAGTGATCTGTAGTGTGAAGCGAGAGATATTTTGTGTCGATTGCGTTAGGCGAAACATCGTCAAAAAAGCAGAACACGCGCCGCACGTGTACGCCGTGAGCGGCCCGATCCTCCAGAGCTTTGTGATACGCGTCCCTGGCGGTGGCCACCGCCTTCGTCCGCGGACTACGCGGTGTCGCGAGATGGGACGTGACGATCCAGATCGTGTCTCCAGGACCTGTCTTTGCGATTTGGCGCGCGATCTCAGTGAAGTAATGCCCGTCGTCGCTGCTAAGTTGTCTTGGAAAAAACTCAGCCGGTCGACCGAGCACCTCCTCAAGTTTATCGAGTTTTTTTGCCGCCTCGGCGAACCGCTGCGAGTGAAGTGCCGACGCGGCGGTCATGACTACCCCGACGAATGCGACGAGTAGAAGAACGAACTGCGGCGGCGAATAGGCGCCCACCGTCACCAGAGTTACGTAAGCGCCGATGAGTGCGCCGAGCACCCACTTCATCACTTCGAACAACGCCGTAGTGAAGGTCGGTGACATGAGGCCTCCTTGCAGGAGTAATTTCCTGAGTAATTGTCCTACCTTCACGTCCTCTAGTTGCGTGTGTTCGTGGGTTCAAGATTGCTATTTGTGTGTGACCATAGATCGCGTGATCTCAAAGACCCTGCGCCGTCCTCGGTCGGAAGTCGGAATCTCATTGATATAGGTCATTCCCAGCTTCTCGAGGACACCGCTGGATGCGGTGTTCTGCGGATCGCACAGCGCGAGGAGTCGCGTGCAGTCCAGCACCTCGAAGCCGACATCGATCAGCTTCCTGCCGATTTCCGTCGCGTATCCCTTGCGATGATGTTCGAGCCCGAGCACAAATCCGAACTCCAGGTCGCCAGGGAAATACCTGCACGGCAGCAGCCCGGCGAATCCAATGACTACGTCGTTTTCATGCAGGCAGAGCACGCCGAGGTGGGTGATGTCCTGCGGCTCCTTTGCAAAATCAGAAACGATGAAGTGCTGCGCTTCATCGCGAGTGAGCGGACGCTCATAAAGAGCGAGCTTCATCACTTCGCGGTCTCCGAGGAGGGCGAACAGGCGGGGAAGGTCGGCAGCGGTGACTGACCTCAGTAACAGCCGCTCGGTCCTAAAGGGCAGCTGCTCGGTCATCGCTTCAACCGGTGACGATGCTGACGAGCTTGCGCGGCACGACAATCACGCGTCGCACCGTTGCATTTTCGAGATGGCGAATCACAGATGGATCGTCCAGCGCGCGCTGGCGCAGGTCGTCGTCGGTCAAGTCGGCTGCGACAGTCAGGCGCGCCCGCACCTTTCCATTGACCTGAACGGCGATCGTTACTTCTTCTTCGGCCGCATCCTCGGCGTTCCACTCCGGCCACGGCTGCAGGTGGACGGAGGCCGGTTTGCCGATTCGCTCCCAGAGCTCCTCGGCGATATGCGGCGTCACCGGCGCAATTATACGAAGGTAGGCCTCGCGCGCCTCGCGCCAGATCTCGGCGGAACAGCCGTCGTCGAGCGCGCGCGACATCTCACGCTGGAACGACATCAGCGCCGCGATGATCGTGTTGAACTCGAACGTGTCGAAATCGTGTGTCACCGAGCGGATGGTCTGATGCAACTTGCGCCGAAGCCGGCGCGTCGCCTCATCGCTGACACCGGACGGTTCACGCGAGTCGAGATACATGCCCCAGACTCGCCGCAGCCACCGCGCGGTGCCGGAGATACCGTCGCTGCTCCATGGGCCGCCCTGATCCCAGCGAGCGAAGAACATCAGATGCGCGCGCATGGTATCGGCGCCGTAGTTCGTCAGGAGGTCGTCGGGTGCGATGACGTTGCCGCGGCTCTTGGACATCTTCTCGGAGTCTTCGCCGAGAATGATTCCCTGATTGCGCAGCTGCACCATCGGCTCGTCGCCACGAGTCACACGAGCATCGCGCAGTCCCTTGTGGAAGAAGCGCGTGTAGATAAGGTGCATCGTCGCGTGCTCGATGCCGCCGGTGTAGGTGTCGACCGGCATCCAGTAGTCGTACTCGGACTGATCGAACGGACCGGTCTGGTGCCACGGGCTGAGATAGCGCAGGTGGTACCAGGAGGAGCAGAGGAAGGTATCGAGCGTGTCGGTCTCACGCTCCCCCGGGCCTCCACAGCGCGGACATGTCGTTTTGCGCCATGAGGCGTGGAGCTTGAGCGGGCTTTCGCCGGTTGGACGCCACTCGACGTCGTCCGGCAGCAAGACCGGCAACTGATCCTCGGGCACGGGGACGGCTCCGCATTTAGCGCAGTGAATGATCGGGATGGGAGATCCCCAGTAGCGTTGTCGCGACACGAGCCAGTCCCGCAGCCGGTACTGCACGCCCCGCCGTCCAGCACCGATCGACTCGATGTGCGCGATGGCCGCGTCGACCGCGTCATCACCCGTTGTCCCGGTTAGCGGACCGGAGTTGCTCATGCGGCCGTAGCCGGTGAAGGCGGTACCGAGCGGCTCCGAAAGCGTTTCGCCATTCTCCGGCTCGATGACAGCGCGGATCTCGAGGCCGAACTTCCGCGCGAACTCGAAATCGCGGTCATCGTGTGCGGGCACGCCCATGACCGCCCCGGTGCCGTAGCCGGCGAGGACGTAGTCGCCGATCCAGATGGGTATGCGCTCGCCGGTAACGGGGCTGATCGCGTAGTGGCCGCTGAAGACCCCCGTTTTCTCGCGATCGGCCGTTTCGCGTTGGATGTCGGACGTCCGCGCGGTCTGCTCGAGATATGAAGCGACCTTCGGCAACTCGGAAGCCCACGCGCGTGCCAGCTCGTGCTCGGGCGCAAGGGTCAGGAAGGTCACACCCCACAGCGTATCCGGCCGGGTGGTGAAGACTTCGACACGCGCGCCACTGTCCGTGTCGAACGCGATCCACGCGCCTTTGGAACGGCCAATCCAATTGGTTTGCAGAACCTGAACACGCTCCGGCCAGTCAAGCTGCGAAAAATCGAGCAGCTCGTCCGCGTACTTCGTGACGCGGAAGAACCACTGCTCAAGCTCTTTTCGCGTGACCGGCGTCTCGCAGCGCTCGCAATGACGGTCCTCTCCCCAGACCTGCTCGCGTGCAAGGGTGGTGTTGCAGCTCGGACACCAGTCGACAGCCGCGCTCCTGCGGTAGGCGAGGTCCTGATTGAACAGTTTCAGGAAAAGCCACTGCGTCCAGCGGTAGTACTCGGGATCGGCCGAGATCATCTCGCGACGCCAGTCGATCATCGCCCCCATGGAGCGAAGCTGACCACGCATCCGCTCGATGTTCGCGTAGGTCCATTCCTTCGGGTGGATGTTGCGTTTGATAGCCGCGTTCTCAGCTGGCAGCCCGAACGCGTCGAACCCCATCGGAAAGAGGACGTTATAACCCCGCATACGCATGAACCGCGCCCGCGCATCGGATGGAGCCATTGCGTACCAGTGGCCCATGTGCAGGTCGCCGGACGGGTACGGCAGCATGGTCAGGGCGTAGTGCTTCTTCCTGGACGGATCGATGTTCGCCTGATCGATGCCGCTCTCGCTCCAGCGGCGCTGCCACTTCGACTCCAGCCCCTGGTGGCGGTATTCGTTGTCAAGAGGGTCGCTCATTGAGATTGCTCCGGTCCTGATGGTCAGGCGAGCCTCCATCGGGTTACGTCCGCCGCGGCGATGATTTCGTTCGGGTGAATCTCTCTACGAAGCGTAGCCTCAACGCGCTCGTTAATGATGTGCTCCACGTGATGCCAGACGGCTTCCCCATCCGCCTTGCCATTCGTCGTTACAGCGCCCACGACCGTGTCGACGAGCATTTCGTTGCGCGCGATGATCGTCTCGAGGATCTGCCGTTTTGCAGCTTCGGTGGACGAGCGTTCGCCTTTGGCGCGGGTCAATACATCGATCACGGCGAGCGTCCACCCACCGCCGCTCGTGGCTTCGTCCGGCCAGGCCCATCCTCCGGCTGCGAAGATCTTCTCGAGGGACTCTCGTTTCAAGTGATCGGGACTGCGGATCTCGTCGTCCGTCAATTTAAGGAAATTGTTCGCTGCGCCGCAAAAGATGCGTACGCCGCAATCGAGCAACTTTTGGACATGCTCAGGCCGCGTGTTGTCTCCCTCGCCGTTATTGATCCAAACGTTGTATTTCCCGTCGGAAGCGAGCGATTCGTAGAAACGATTGCTCGTCATGGTGAGGGTCCTGATGCCATATCGCTCCGACACGAGCCTGCAGACCTCAGGCGATTTGTCGAAAGCCACGATCTGATCCGCTGAGATTCCTTTCTCTTCGATCAGCGCCTCGACCGTCGCCTGGCCGACGCCCCCCAGCGCTTCGAGAAGAAAACGAAGATCCGATCGGGGGGTGTCGGCGAGGCGATGCTCGACGAGTTTCATCGCCGTCGCCACCGCGCCGTAGCCGGTCGGGTAGGCCGAAGGCACGATCGGACCGCCGAGGTGCTGAGGCAGACAGGTCACGAACGCCAGGTTGACACCGCGCTTTGCCCAGATGTCGCACATCGTTCGCCAGTTCGGTCCCGACAGAACATCCGGGGATGCGGTGTCAGGGCGGATCGAGTTCTGAAGGGGAAACGAGTCGTAGATGCCCTTCTGTTTCGCCAGTAATTCCTTGTATTGATTGAGGAACTTGATGCCGGTGGGAATGAGCAGCGTCCCGAGCGCGATGATCGCTGCTTCGGAGATGCCCTCGATCTTTCGGCCCATCCGGTCGACGATGATCCACTCGCCTTTCTTGCCGCCGTGGAGCGCTGGGATATCCGGAAAGACGAGCACGGCCTTCCGGATCATCGCCTGCGCCAAGTTCTTGGTTCGGGTCAAAACGCTTTCCAAGTCTTTGATCTCGCGGCCGGTGCGATAGCAGTCGCCGCCGACGAAGATCGTCATCTCTTCAAGCGGCTTGTGATTGAAGTGTGTGACGACATACACGACGGAAACCTGCTCCTCCCGATCGAGGAGCGCCTGGAGCTCGGAGGCGATCTCCTCGGGCTGCTCGAAGCCGTCCGTCGCGTCGCGAATGACAGTTGGTGTCAGCCGCATCACGGTGCTGGTGATCGAGTAGACGCCCTCCCGCCGGCGCAGGTCCGATAGCGACTCCAGTCCGTCGATCTCCTGAAGCGACGAGGGATCGAAGTCGATGGTGCCGAGGACTCGGCTATCGAGATCCTCGTTGCAGAGCAACACGAGCTGGTCGGTCCCCAAGCGGTTCAGAAGCTCGGCCGGTATCAGATTGACTTTAAAAGAGGTCATCCGGTCGGTTCCTCCGCGGATGTGGGATCCGCGCGCATGTGGACCTGCATCTGGGCGATGTCGGGATGCCATTCGCTCACGAGCTCGTTGGTGCGACGATCGGCCACTTCGGATCTCCTTGAATGCGGGAGTTAAGGATATCAGGTTGATCGCCACCTTCGGAGAACGGGGTGTGACACGCTAGGCGAACGTCGGATGTCACCTCTGAGATGACGTTGGGTTCGCTTTCGGTTACGGCGAAATACATCCACCGCTGGGCCGGTTCCGTCTCATCTGCAGGATGCCCAGATCACACGGGCATGTGTCTTGAGTTACACCGCAGCGGCTAGGCGCCGGTAAAATTGTTGTGGCAAAAAAGGGGTGACCTTTGCTAGAGTCGGGTGATTCCTCGCCAAACCGAATGAGTAAGGGTTCTCCTCACGTCGGGCTTGGAACTGCTGCGGGGCGGCGTTTGGTGGTTAAACGATGAGCGAAAAAAAAGCGGATGACATCGCGGTCGGGCATCCTGAAAACGAAGCTCCCACACATCAAGAACACGATCTGAAGCGTCCCCTCTATCCGCCCGTTCTGTCGCCTTGGGGGTCGATGTTTCCTTCTGCGCCTCCCCGCGGTTATGGGGACATCAGCTACGACCCGACCCAGAAGGCTACACCGGATCCGCACCTTCAGGATGAACTCACACCTTTGGACGTTCAGGCGCTGGCGCTGCTTCCATCCATTTTTCCCTCCCGCCGGTAATTAGTTAGGTACAATCCCCTCTTCCCACGCATACCACTGGTGTCAGGGAGGGTTGTTCCATGCGCTTCGAAGGCGAAGGTGTCGGGTACGCGCACCTTACGCTTCCTGCGGATACGTTTCGCGGCGAAGTCGACAAGTTGGACGCGATTGCCCAACAGGTCCCAGGACGTTCAGATCACCGGGTCTGCTATCTCGCCGGGCAATCTGATGTGATGCTGGAGTTGCGACTGAAAGACTTTCGGTCCGCATTCGCCCTTCACTCGCTTCACGCCGAATCGGACGCAACCGGAACTAACTGGTTGTTCGGTGTGCCTTATGAACTATCCCCTGGGCCGTTCCGTTTCCGAGAACCCGGGCTGCGCTATATCGTGCATCTCCGTGCAGTACGGGACCTCCTCCGCGAGCGAGGAGTCGCGGCAGAGGAAGTGCTCGTCACTGAGATCCATAGACTGCTACAGGACAGTACACCGGGGGAAGTTTTAGCTGGCTTTGGATGGTCGGACTTCATGATCGCCGGCACGTTTGAAGATCCTGCTTCTCTCGTCGAGGTCGTTCGAACGATTCAGCGGCTGGAATTTTCCGGGCATCGCGCCTTCCGTCGCGTCCTAACGCTGGTGGGCTATGATCGCGATTTGCCCGAGACCGCGATCAAGAAGATTCCAGTCACGCCGGTAATGTTCGCGCGCGCAGCGCCGACACGAATTCGCGAAGCTGCGTACCTTCTCGCGCGAAGCATCGTTCCAGGGCAGGGGTCGGGGTCGGGCACCGCACCGGAGCATCGCACCTGGAGTGACCTTCCGTGGCAAGCAACCTCGATGGATGGCAAGTGGGATGTCTTATTGCAGTTGAAAGAAGGTGAGATCCTTCTGCTCAACGATTTCATCGCGCAGCACAGAAAACTAGCGGAAAGTGGCCTGTTTACACAGCATGGCCTGGAGCGACTCGAGACACACCTCATTTCGCTGCCACCGAAGCATGATGAGAGAGTCTCGGGCGGCGCGATATTCAACCCCCCGTGCTCATGTCAGTCGTCTGTAGCAAAAATGCCCGCCACCTTGGCCGAACTTCTCGATGAGCTTGATCCCCGATATCTAGAACAAGCTGTTCGGAATGTCCTCGGACTCTTCCGCGCCGCTTCCAAAGATGCGAATAATTGCTGCGAAGTGGCGCACACGCTGTACCGATGCCAGCGCGGACTTGAGCTTCTGTTGCGCCACCGGCGTTCGGTTCTGCGGGAGATGGCGGATGTCGAGCGAATCAACCCTGCGGGACAATGGAAGGCGCCGGGCTTTTGGTTCCATCACGTCTGGCAGGCAAACATCGATGTGCAAGATTGGTGTACGTACGCGGAACGAATCGTGAGCCAGCGAACGGTGGGTCGC
>DATFHJ010000445.1:0-19681 GCA_035248585.1 Thermoanaerobaculia bacterium | reverse complement strand
CTTGATCAGGCCATCGATGAGCTCCTCGGCGATCGAGGCGAGGTTGTATCTGAGCGCGAGGCGTTTCTCCTGCGCGAGTTGCAGACGATGTTCGAGGAGGAAAATCTCCTTGCGGCGGCAGATGAGGTGCTCGTGGTTGCGGCCCTGTGGGCGCTCGACGAATACCGGGATCGATCCGCATACGTGTGCCAGCCGAACCGGCCATTCCGCGACGTCGAGAGGATGGCGTTCTACACGATGGGAGAGATCGCGCCATTCGTACCCAAGATCGTCGAGACGTTCGACGCCGTCGAGTTCCGGCGCGGTGCACGCCAAGGCCGGCTCGGCGAAGTGGTCGACGCACTCGTCGATCGCGCCCTTCGACAGGAGGGCCGTCACTACAAGGTGATGTTGTTAACGTCTCCCGATGACCGCGACACCATCCGGCTGAAAGCCCCGGTGGTGAACGACCTCACTTCGGAGACAGGAAGGAATATCGCGTTCACGCAGGGCCAACGTTATGTGTCTCTCGCTCGCCTCCGCACGGCGAAGACGACCTCGCAGTTGATCGGGCAGAAGTAGCGGCTAATGAGGTAAGGCGCCGCGCGGTCCTCGGCCGCGCAGTGCCCGCCCACCCAGGGATCGGCGCGCTAACATTTGGAGGAGGCTGTTCGGCCTGAATGAGGTTTGGATCTATGCAATGACATCGCGGACGCTCTACAAGCGGCTTGGCCGGATGTGGCCAAGCGGGCGCTCGAAGCGCTTGCGGTCAAGGGCTACTGCACTGGCGCGTTGACGGAGAACCAGGTCCGGCGCGTGCTTGGCCTCGAATCGCGGTTCGAGGTGCACGGCATTCTCAAGGAGCATCGCGTTGCACTCCGATACACGGAGACGGATCTCGCGGAGGATCTCGCTGCGCATCGCGAGCTCGGTATTCTGCATCAGCGATAACCTGCCACCGTCATCGCGCCTCCGGTGCGTTGGAAAGCGGCGGCTGGTGCCGCCGCAGACCAAACGTGAATGGGTGCAACGCGGCACGATGCGGTCATCCTCGCCCCACCTTTTCCTGTCGACCGGGTTATTCAATGGGAAAGGAGAACGCGCGTGAATCGCTACTACGTGAATAAGAATGCTCA
This sequence comes from Thermoanaerobaculia bacterium, assembly GCA_035248585.1. Classification (GTDB taxonomy): domain Bacteria; phylum Acidobacteriota; class Thermoanaerobaculia; order Gp7-AA8; family Gp7-AA8; genus QHVT01. The sequence goes on along the minus strand of DATFHJ010000445.1, from coordinate 18,566 downwards.
GCCCAACGGAGATCACGAGGTACACCGCGAGGGATGTTCCTACATGCCATCCAACCGTATCGACCTCGGGCTTTTCAACAACTGTCAGGACGCGGTGCGTGAGGCGAGGAAGCACTACTCGCAGGTGAATGGGTGCGTGCACTGCTCGACGGCATGTCACACGCAATAGGATGGGCGGCTTGCCGCGTACGTACGCTGCCGGTAGGGTGTACGAACCATGATCAAGAAGCGCACGCGCACCGGCAATAGCATCGCCCTAGTGCTGGATAAGCCGTTGCTGGAGGAGCTTGGCCTCGACGAGAACGCGGAGGTGGAGGTCTCGACAAACGGGCAGGTCATCGTGATCACGCCAAGACGGATCGCTGCCCGCGACCGCAAGTTTCGGAAGGCGGTCGACAAGGTCAATCGCAAATATGGTGGTCTTTTCAAGCGTCTCAGCGAGTGATTCAGCCGCTCTTCTTCACGCTCGATGAAGTGCTCAGCTTCCACGCGGAGCAAATCCGTCTTTTCGGCGGATCCTCCGGGATCCGCGACCGGGGCTGCTGCAGTCAGCGATGGGAAGCGTCGAAGCAACCTTCGGCGGTGCATTTCTGCACGAGTCGATCTTCGCGATGGCTGCGGCGTATCTCTATGGGATCTGCCAAATCATCCCTTCATTGATGGCAACAAACGAACGGCCGCCGGCGCAGCGCTCACCTTTCTGGAAATGAATGATGTAGAAGTCGATGCGTACGAGGATGCGTTTTACGATCTCGTGATCGGCGTCGCGGAAGGACGCGTCAGCAAAGCGGCCGTGACCGTTTTTCTGGAGAAGCACGCGGGGTAGAGTCGGACCACCCCTTGCACATCCCCCTCCCCATGAACACGACCGCCTTGGAACCCCTGTTACGCGATGCCACGATCAAGGCCATTGACGGCGTCGCGAAGAAGTTGAGCAGTGCGGAGCGGACTGCCGAGAGCAAGATCGCGCGGCTGCTCACGTACTGGAACGAGATGGAGCCGGAGGACAAGGAGCATGCGGTGGGGATTGCCATTGCGACCGTCAGCACGGCGGTCATGGCCATCGCTGCCTTCCGCGGCAAGTCGAAGAAGCCGTTGAAGTCGGCCGGGAAGAGGCTGGTGCGGGCGGTGGCGAAGAAGATGGGCTGATCCGTCATCCCTGGGGGCCGCGGACCGCGCGCAGGTGCTCGGCGATGGCGGCGTTCACCAGCGGGGCGTGCGTGATCGGGCCCATGTGGCCGGCGTCGGGGAACAGGTGCGCGCGGGCGTGGGGGAGGGAGGCGCCCAGCTTTTCGACGACGCGGCGCTCGGTGAGCGGGGATTTGGCGCCGCCGAGGATCAGGGTCGGGACGGCGATGGTCGCGTAGGTCGCGCGGCTCGTGCGGTCGACGGCGAGGGTCATCACTTCCTGAAACACTTTCCACCCGACGCCGCGAAACGCCGCTCGCGTTTCCTCGGGGAGGCGCGTCCAGGCGCCGGGGCCGTTCCACCAATCGACGAATGCTGCGAGCCAGGCTTCGTCCACGCCACTCGCATCAGGGTCCCACGTCCGCTTCACGGTCGTCAGGCCGGCGCGCGCATCGGCGTCCTCGATTTCGTCGAGGATTCCGAATGCGACCGGCTCGTATGCCGCGATCGAGCGCACCAGCTCGGGACGCGCGAGCGCGATCTGCAGGGCGAGGAATCCGCCGTACGAGTGTCCGACCAGGTGAACCGGCGCGTCGATCAACGACAGGAGAAACTCGAGATCCTCGCGGAAGTGAAACGGCTTTCCCTCGGGCCACGGACCGTCCGCGCCGTAGCCGAGGAGGTCGGGCGCGACGACGCGGTATTCGGATGCAAGCAGGTCGGCGAGCTTCCGCCACTGCCGTGACGTGAAGCCGCCGCTGTGCACGAGGAGTACGGTTTCTACACCTGCCAGGCGTATCCCACCTTCAAAAACAACGTCCGGCTCTGCTGCGTGAGGTCGATCTGCGCGTTGCCGGTGCGGGTGTCAGAGTAGCCGAGGAACAGAACCGCGAGGGGGTTGATCTTGTACGAGAACAGGAACTGATTGAAGAAGTCCTTGCTTTGGGCGTCGATGGGGAAGCTGTAGAGCGTCGGGTCGCGGTCGACGTCGAGGTATTGGCCGATCCAGCGGACGAACGTGCGGTTGTTCAGCTGATACGTGGCCCGCAGCTCGGTGAGGTTGGCGGTGAAGAGGCGGCCGCCGTCGACGTCGATCGTTTCGTACGAGTGATTGAGATTCAGGCGGAGATGGCTGCCGACGTTCCAGCGCATGCCGGGGTCGAGGCGGAGCTGTTCGCCCTGCCGTGCGTTCGCGAAATCGATCTGATTGCCGGCCGTCACCTGGCTGGTGACGAAGACGTCGGGATGGGCGGCGAACTCGCCGTACAGAACGAGGCTGTTCGTATTGAACAGCTCTCCGGCGTAGCGCTGATCGCGGGCGTAGACGTCCGCGCGCACGAACGACTGGCGCGGGCCGTTCGCCCACGCGAAAAAGTCGGCGCGGCGCTCGAGGCGGTCGCCGCCCTGATCGTCGATATCCGTGGCCTCCACGCCGAGGCGCCACTGCGACCAACCGCTCTTCTCGGGATACCACGCGTGCTCGAGCAGCGCGCCCTTCTCGCGGAAGTCGGCGCGCGGCACGAAGCCGAGGTCCGCGCGGAAGTCTTCGCTGACGTCGCGGTACAGGAAGTAGTACGTCCAGTCGCGGGACGTGTGTTGATACACCGTGCGGATGGCGCGGCCGGTGATCTCCGACGCGCTCTGGCCGGTGTCCGCCGCGATCGCTGCCGGATACTGCGTCTGCGATCCGAGGAGCTCCACGCGCAGCGCTTTCGTGCCGCGCCAGCGGAAGAGGACGTCGCCGCCGAGCATGCGGTTGTGATAGCCCTCGCCCTCGCGGCTCGTGAAGAAGAATCCGCCCGTGGTCGCACCGAAGAGATCGCGGCGATAGCGGAGGATCGTCGAGAGATTCGAGTCATCGACGGTCGCCAGCTGGTTTCCCTCGGCGCCCGGAATCAGGAAGTTCGTGCGCCGGTCCTGCGTGATGATCGCGCCGACCGCGTTCTTGCCCGACTTGCCGGTGAGCTTCACGCCCCAGGCGGGATCGGCGATGTTGCGGCTGTAGATGGCGTTGAAGCGCGTCTCGAACAGATCGGCGCCTTCGAGAAAGAACGGGCGCTTTTCGGGGTAGAACAACGCGAACTGCGTATTTACCGCGAGCTGCGCGACGTCCGCTTCGACCTGCGAGAAGTCGGGATTCACGGTGCCGGTGAACGTGAGGTTCGGCGTGATGCCCCACCGTCCCGTGAGGCCCGCTTCGAAATCCGGATCATCGGTCTGCAACGGTCCCGCGGGGAAATCGTTGCGGAAGCCGCTCTGCGACGCGGTGATGGTCGGATTGAGCTCGATCGAGCGCGCGGGGGAAACGCCGGCGATGCCGGTGAGCGTCGCGGACTGGCAGAGGTAGCAGTTGTTGCCGCGCTGCTGGGGATTGAGGCCGATGCGGTAGCGCTGGCCGCGCGGATAAATGCGCACGGCGTCGATGCCCCACGTCATCTCGCCGCCGCCGGACGGGAAGCGGAGCGAGGAGAAGGGGATGCGGATCTCGACTTCGTATCCGCTTGCGGTGATGCGTCCCGCCGAGTCCCAGATCGCGTCCCAGGACGAGTCCTCGTTGCCCGTCATCTCGTTCTGGGTGAGGTCCATCTGCACGCCGAGGGGATTCATGAAGAACTCGAACGCGCGGCGCTGGTCGTTGAAGGTGTCGAGGACGATGCCGACGAAGTCGTCGTCGAAGGCGTTGTCGCGATCGGAGTAGCGCGCGCGGATCTGGCCCGGATTCGGGTCATGCGCGCGAAACGCCGCATACAGGTTGCCGGAGTCGTACGTGATCCAGACCTCGGTTTTCACCGGCGCTTCCTTGTTCTCGGCCGGCCGGGTCTCGTACGCGAGCTCGAACGTCGGCGCGGCGCTGTACACGCTCTCGTCGAGACGCCCGTCGACGCGGATCTCGCCGCTGAGCCGTTGGACGGGGTACGCGGGCTTGACGCGTTGCGCGGGCGCGTCCTGCGCGAAGGCGGGGAGGAAAAGGAGGGACGCAACCAGAGCGATCGCGCCGCGGCGGATGTTTTTCTGCATATTGCAGACTACGTACGAAACGCTTCGCAGTTAGTTGCGGGGGCGTGAATTTTTCTCGTCCAAATGAGGACGATCAGCCTTTTCCTTTTCCTTTTCCTTTGTTCTGTCCCTGTCCTTTACCGCCGCCATGTCCATGAGCCTTTGGCTGTGCCTGTACGGCTACCGCGCGTGGCGCGGCCGGTCTGACGACGAGTACCTTTTGCGGATGGCGCTCCTCCCGGACGCGCGCCGCGTGCATGCGCGGCGGCTTTTGCGAGACTTTCCGTGCGACGCGCCGCGGCGATGTTCCGTGGACGACTTCCGCGCCGGTCTGCAGGCGGAGCTGTTTCTTCAGCTGTCCCGGAGGTCCGCCGTGCGGATGCGCTCTTGCTTCGCGCGTGACCACCATCGGAGCAAGCGCGGGGCGAGGCTCGATGACGTTGATGTCGACCGGCTCGACGGTCTCGATGCGCTCGGCGATCTCGAACGCGAGCGGCCGTCCCAGGACGCCGCGATCGACTTCCGTCGTCACGAATTGCAGAAACTGCGGTGACGCCGTTTGATCGGTGAGCACGACCGGCGAATAGCGCACGACTTCGACGAACTGCGGCGCGGGCACCAGGGCCTGATTGAGCGAGGCCACGAGGCGCATCAGATCGTTCTGCGGGACGCCGGCGATGTCGGCCACCGCGGCGACGGCGAGCGGCATCGCGATCAGCGCGAGCGGATCGACGTCGACGCGTTGGAAGCGCGTCACGACCACCGGCGGCAGGATCTCGCGTTGCTCGACCACCGTCAGCACGGGCGGATCGGCGATGTCGACGTGCTCGATTCCATAGGCGTCGTAGCGGTCGGCGATCGCGACGGCGAGCGGCTCGCCGATGACGCCGCTCTGATATTGCTGCGTCACGTAGGTCGTGAATCGCGGCTCGGCCGGCTGCACGAGCGCCACCGGAACGTAGCGCACGATCTCGACGAATTGCGGCGCCGGCACCGCGGCCTGATTGAGCGTCGTCACGACCGTCATGACGTCGCTCTGCGGGATGTCCGGCAGGGCCGTGACGTCGGCGACGGCGAGCGGCATCGCCGTCACGGCGACCAGATCTTCATCGACAGTGAATGCGTCCGCGGGGCCGGCAAATGCGAGGATGCCGAGCACGACGAGCGCAGGCAGGCTGGTCTTCATCAAAGACACCTCCTGCCTCGGATTCAGTGCACTACTCGCGCCCGAGATTGCGCGCGACGTCAGAGCGGAGCTTGGTTTGCTCGTGCAGGAGATCCTCGAGCCACGAGCTGACTTCCGTCTTCCCGAAGTCGCCACTCCAGACGAGCTCACGCGCGTTGCGCCGGAACGTGCGCGTGTGCCCGCCGACGGTCTCTTCCACAAACAGGGACGCGCCGCCCTCGAAGAAGACCTCGGCGGTCTCATCGTCGTAGCGCACGTTGTTGGCCTTCACGCGGATCTCCGTCCGCTCGCCGTCGCGCGAGCCGGTGAGGTGCACGGTCGCGTCCCAGGTCTTCAGGTTGCGTTTCGCGGGGGCGTCGTCGTACGCCTTTTCGGCGCGGAACGCGGAGAGGAGGAGGCGCTGGGCGTCGTCGTTCCACGACTGTTCCACGCCGGCGACGCGATAGACCGTCCGGGCCGGGGTCGCGTGAATCTCGCGGACCGGACCGCGCTGGGCGGTCTGGCGCACGCGCAGGAATCCGTCGCGGCTCGTGAAGCGGAATGACGAGCCGTCCTGGGCGATGGTGAGATCGCGCGCCGTGAGCTCGGTGTGGGTGTCGCCTTCCGGTCCTTCGAAGCTGCGGCTCAGCACTCCGTCATCGAGGTGCATCGACTCGCCCGCCGCTTCTTTCGCCATCGCCCGCTCGATTCCCGGCGCGAATACGGCCAGGGCACCGGCTGTGATGACTGCGATCAGAACGCGGGTCATGAGCTTGAGCGGCCGTTCGCGCCGCGCCGTGAGCACCCGCGCGACGCGGGCCATCAGATTCGATCCACCCTCGGCCATCGCCGCGACGGCGCGCGGCGTGGGCGCGACGCTCGTCGCGAGCTCGGCCAGCGTCTCCGCGAGCGCGCGCGGATTGCTCGTGTGCCGCACGGCGAGGTCGTCGCAGAGGAACTCCGCGCACTCTTTCATCTTCTTCTGCGCGATCCAGTTCAGCGGCTGGACGAACAGCAGGGCCTTGATCAACTCGCCGGCGAGCAGCCACAGCGGGTCGCGGCGGACGAGATGCGCGATCTCGTGCGCGAGGATCGTGTCCTTCTGCTCGTCGCTGAGGCGCGCGAACGTCTTGCGCGGCACGACGATCTCCCAGCCCGGCATCGCGATTGGCGAGCCGACGGCGGACGATTCGGTAATGCGGATGAGCGGCCGGCAGGACATCTCCGCGCGCAGCCGCGCGAGGCGATCGTGCTCGCGCAGCAGCTCGACGCGATCGCGCAAGGCGCGGAGGAACAGAATCCGTCCTGCGACGAGGCGGAGGAGCAACAGCCCGGCGCCCGTGGCCCAGATCGCGAGGACGGGATCGACGGATTTGTGGAGCGGCGCGCTTTCAGCGCGCCGGACCGTGATGTTTTTCTCGGCCTCGGCGGGCTGAAAGCCCGCCGCTCCATTGGTTACTATCGCGGGGAGAGTGATGCGGGCACGCACGGGAACGTTCAGTTGGATCGAGGCCGTGATGATCGGCGCGACGAGGGCGATTTTCCAGAGCGTCTCGCGCGCGGAGGCGGAGCGGACGAAGCGGCCGGCGAGCCAGACCGCGGCGATCAGAAGACTGCTGTGTGCGAGGTAGGTGAGTCCCCAGGCGATCATCGTTTCCGCTCCTTTGGCTTCTTCTTGTCGAGCTCCGCGATCAGCGCGCGCACGCGCTCGACGTCTCCCGGCTTCACGTCCTTCGCCTCGAGGGCGTGGCTGACGAGCGCGGTGACGCTGCCGCCGAAGAGGCGGTCGACGATGTTGCGCACCTTGGCCCGTCCGACCTCTTCTTCGCTCACCGTCGGCTCGTACACGAACTCGCGTCCTTCCGCCGAGTGCTCGAGGAATCCCTGCTTCTCGAGCCGCGTCATCATCGTGGCGATCGTCTTCTTCGCGAGGCCGGTCTCATCGAGCAGCGCTTCGTAGATGTCGGTGACGGTGGCGCGCTTGCGCCGCCAGATCTCTCGCAGAATGGCGAGCTGCAGGTCGGTGAGGTCGTGAAGCTGTTTCATGTCTTACAAGTGTAAGACTAAGTCCGGAGCGTTCAAAATGCAAGGGCTTCGAGCCAGACGCGCGTTTTAGAGAGGAGCAAGATAGTCGATGCCGATGGCATCGTAGCGAAAGAGAACGGAGGGACGATCGGCGAATTTCGGGCCGCGCACGCGCCAGTCGTCGAACGCGGCGATGGCGAAGTAGATCGCGCCGATGGTCAGGAACACCCACGGTCCGCTCAGCCGCTCGTGGGATTGCGGGAAGACGACGCCGGCGATCATCGTGGCGGTGAGGACAGCCAGGAGCGCGAGCCCGGTGGAGATGCGATTGGCGATCAGCGCGCGGGCGGCGATGCGCTCGATGCGCGGACGCTCCGGCATCCGCCACAGCACCGTCGCGCGTTGCACGAGCGACAGCAGCAGCGGCGCGAACACGACCGGCCCGCGCTGCCACGCGAAGCGCAGCATCTCGCGCGCGTGCTCCGAGAAGAGCAGCACCCCGCCGAAGATCAGCGGGACGGCCCACACCGGCGGGCGTTTCCGGAGGCGCGTGGCGATGTCGACGAGCGTGCCCTGCATCATGAGGAACGCGCCCTCGGCGAGCAACGCGAACGCGAGGTCGTCGCGCAGTTCCATCGGAAAAAACGAGGGGAACGCCGCGGCGGCTGCATAGATCAGCGCCGTCAACGCGTCGGGAATCGGATAGGCGAGGCGGCCGCCCTGCGCCAGCATCCGCGCGCGAAGCGTCTCGTTGAACATCAGACGCTCATCATCGCACGCTGCTTCGTGGCCAGCTCGCGCAGGCTCCAGAGATCGACGATCGACTTGAGCACGATGAACGGGAGGATGAATGCGCGGGCGACGAAGAGCGCGAGCAGGATCCCGGCCCAGACCGCGAAGGCGAGGAGGAAGACCCGGCCTAACACGCCGACGAGCAGGTTCTCGGAGTCGGGGACGGAGATGCCGCGGAGACGGCGCAGGTCGCGAACGAACGCGAAGAGCTGAAAGACGAGCATGAGTGCGAAGCCGAGGAGCAGCTCGCGCGGGTTGAACGCCACGTCGACGCGCACGATGAGGACGAAGATCGTGAAGACGGCCGCGCCGAAGGTGAAGGGAACGGCGACGAGGAGGAACGTGCCGATGGATTTGCGCGCGTTCGGCGCGAGGATGCGGATCAGCAATGCCGCGAGCGCGATGAGCACGAGGTTCTCGCCGAGATAGAGCAGCATCGCGTCCGGCGCCGCCCATCCGCGCGCCAGCACGCCGAGCGCGGGGACGGAGTTCTTGGCGAGGGAGAGGAGCGCGCGCAGCATCGCGGCTATGATCGCGCCAAGGTCCGATCGATATCAAACCGGTATACTTTTCATATGCCAGGGCTACTGATCAAAGACCTGCCGAAAGACCTTCATCGGAAGTTGAAGACACGCGCCCAATCGAATCGCCGGAGCCTGAGCAATGAGGCGATTACGATCCTGGAGTCAGCGCTCGAAGATCGCCCTGAGCCTCTGACGCTGGAGCAGATCGATCAGTTGCGCGTACACGGCCGGCGGCCGCTGCGGCAATCGGACGTCGATCGCGCTCGAAAGAGAACGCGTTGATCATTGCCGACACAAACCTGGTGGCGTACCTGCTCATCGCAAGCGAGCACACTCGCGTGGCCCGTGCGGTGAGGGCGAGGGATTCCCAATGGAGGCTGCCCACGCTGTGGCGCAGTGAATTCCTGAATGTGCTCGCGACGTCCGTGAAGGCGCGCGTCCTCACGTTCGAGCAAGCCGAAGAGGTGTGGCATGTCGCGCACATCATTTTCGGTCGTAATGAAGTGGACACCACAGGCGTCGCCGTTCTGAAGACCGCGCACAGCCGGAATCTGTCTGCCTATGACGCGCAGTTTGTCGTCGCCGCCCTCAAACTCAGTGTGCCGCTCGTGACATCCGACCGCCGGCTGCTGAAGGCATGTCCGGACATTGCGGTCTCGCCGGCGCAGTTTGCGGGCGAATAAAAACGCGGCGGCGTTGCCGCCGCCGCGTCATTCATCCATCCAATCGATTTACCAGATCCGCACGCGCTCTTCCGGCTTCACGTACTGCTTGTCGCCTTCCTTGATGCCGAACGCCTCGTACCAGGCGTCGACGTTGCGGAGCGGGTTGACGGCGCGGACCTGGCCGGGGGAGTGCGAGTCCGTCATGATCAGCTGGCGGAGGCGGTCGTCGCGCATCAGCGTGCGCCAGACCTGGCCCCAGCCGAGGAACACGCGCTGATCGCCGGTGAAGCCGTCGATGACCGGCGCGGGCTGGCCCTTGAGCGAGAGGTGATAGGCGTCGAGCGCCATCAGGATTCCGCCGAGGTCGCCGATGTTCTCGCCCATCGTCTGCTTGCCGATGATGTGGATGTTCGGCAGCTGCGGGAACTCGACCGCCTCGTACTGCGCGCCGAGCTTCGCGGCCTGGACCTCGAACTTCTGCGCGTCTTCCTTCGCCCACCAGTCGCGCAGCACGCCGTCGCCGTCGGACTTGCGTCCCTGGTCGTCGAAGCCGTGCGAGATCTCGTGGCCGATCACGCCGCCGATGGCGCCGTAGTTCACGGCCGGATCGGCCTTCGGATCGAAGAACGGCGGCTGCAGGATCGCCGCCGGGAACACGATCTCGTTCTTCGGCGGGTTGTAGTACGCGTTGACGGTCTGCGGCGTCATGCCCCATTCCGCTTCATCGACCGGCTTGCCGATGCGGTTGACCTGGAACGCCCACTGGAACTTGCCGGCGCGCTCCACGTTGCCGGTGAGATCGCCTTCCTTCACTTCGAGCTTCGAGTAATCGCGCCACTTCGTCGGATAGCCGATCTTCACGCCGAACTTCGTCAGCTTCTCGAGCGCGCTCTTCTTCGTCGGGTCGCTCATCCACGACAGCTTTTCGATGCGGCCCTTCATCGACGCGCGGAGGTCGGCGACGAGCTTCTCCATCTTCGCCTTCGACTCCGGCGGGAAGTACTCGGCGACGTACGTGCGGCCGATGGCTTCGCCCATCGCGCCCTCGGAGGCTTCGACGGCGCGCTTCCAGCGCGGACGCTGCTCGAGCGCGCCGTTGAGGAACTTCTCGCGGAACTCCCAATTCGCGTCGACGAAGCGCTTCGAAAGCAGCGGCGCCGCGTCATCGGCGGTGTGGAACGCTTCCCACGCCTTCAGCGTCGGCAGCGGCGTCTCGCTGAAGATCGTGGCGACCTTCGGCAGCACCGTGTTCTGGCGCACGATCGCGCGATCCGCTTTGTCGATGCCGGCTTCCTTGAAGAACAACGCCCACGGGAATCCCGGCGCGTTCTTCTCGAGGTCGGCCACGGTCATCGGGTTGTAGGTCTTGTCGCGGTCGCGGCTTTCGGCGCGCGTCCAGAAGGCCTGGGCGAGCTTCGTCTCGAACGCCACGACCTCCGCGGCGTTCTTCTCCGGCTCTTCCCAACCGGCGAGGGCCAGGAGGTCGCCGACGTACTTTTGATAGCGCTCTTTCTGCGCCTTGAACTTGTCCTGCAGGTAGAACTCGCGGTCCGGCAGACCGAGGCCGGCCTGCGAGAGGTACAGCGCATACTTTTCGGGATTCTTCGCGTCGTCGCCGACGAACGCGCCGACGATCGTCGAGCCGGCGGTGCCGAACGAATGCGCCATGAGCTTGACCAGGTCCTCGCGCGTCTCGGCCTTCCGCACCGCGTCGAGTTTCGGCTGCAGCGGCTTCGCGTCGAGCTTCTCCGCCGCGGCTTCATCGAGGTAGCTGCGGTACATCGCCGCGACCTTGGCCTCGTCGCTGCCGGACTTGAGATTCTTGTCCGCGGCCCAGCGGTCGAGGATCGCGCGCACGCGCGCCTCGGAGAGGTCGCGCAGCAGGATGAACGCGCCGGTGCGCGTCTGATCCGGCGGAATCTGCGTCGTCGCGGCCCACTTGCCGTTGACGTAGTTGAAGAAGTCGTCGCCCGGCTTGATGTTGCGATCCATTCCGTTCAAATCGAATCCCCACGTGCCGTAACTCTGCGCGGCGGTCGTGGAGGTTTTCGTTTCGGTCGTCGTGGGTGCGGGATCGGCCCCGTACGCGGCGAACGAAACCAGTGCGATCAAAGCGATCGCGTTCCAATGCTTCGAGCTCATCAGAAGGTTCCTCTCGGTTGTTGAGTTGACGTTGTTGACCTGGAAATCCAGCGGCCGGCAGGAGAAAACAAAGCGCCGGTTGGAGAATATTCAACCAACGTCAACCACGTGGCGGCAACAATTCCGTTAAGCCCGCTGAGCTCCAGACTGCACCAGGATCACGCCGGCGATGGCCAGGACGCCGCCGGCGATCGTGGGGACGCCGGGAACTTCACCTAGCCAGACCCATCCGATCAACACGGCGACCGGCGGGATGAGGTAGAGAAACGCGGCGGCGAAGGAGGCATCGACGCGCCGCAACGCATGCGACCAGCTCGCGGTGGCGATGACGGTGGGGAAGAGGCCGAGGAAGACGATCGCGAGCGTGGCTTCCGCGGACGCGGATTGCACCGTGCCGGTGAGTCCGCGCGAGAAGAGGAGATCGACGGCGGTGCCGAACCAGACGGAGTACATCGTCAGCGACAGCGGGTCGTAGCGCGCGACGAGCGACTTCGAGAGCACGAACTGCGCGCCCTGGATCATGGCCGCGAGGAGGACGGCCAGCGCGCCGGCGCTGAGCGAGAACTCGCCGTCCGCGATCACCGCTGCGCCGGCGAAGGCCAGCGCGATCCCGCACCACGAGAGCGCGCTCAAGCGCTCGCGCAGAAACGCCGCGGCAAAGAGCGCGGTGAAGACGGGCGAGAGGTTCACGAGGACGCTGGCCGTGCCGGCGGAGATCGTCAGCTCGCCGTACGTGAGCGCGAGCGGATAGAGCGTGAAGCCGAGGAGGCCGAGTGCGACGACGCGCAACACATCGCTCCGCTGCAGCGGAGCCGGACGGCGGAAGAGCGCGATGACGCCGAGGGCGGTGGCGGCCACGAGACAGCGGAAGACGACGAGATGAAACGCGCTGTAATCACGCAGCCCGGCCCGGATTCCCGGAAACGCGGTGGCCCAGAGCAGGACGCAGATGAGGATGAAGGGGAGGCTCTTCACGGAGGCATGGTAGGGATTCCTTTTGTGGGGTCACAGATCATATTGATGATGGAGTTCATGAGCGTGTTGCATATACGTCTTTCACGTACTTCAACCCCGAGTCCACCATCAGCGTCACCACCTTTGCCTTCGGCCCCAGCCGCTCGGCGGCGAGGACGTTGCCGCCGGAGGAGGTGCCGGCGAAGATGCCTTCCTCGCGGGCGAGGCGGCGGGCGCGTTCTTTGGCGTCGTTCGTGGGGATGGGGATGACCTCGTCGATGATCGACGGGTCCCACATCGGCGGCCGGTAGCCGATGCCGATGCCTTCGATTTGGTGTGGGCCGGGGGATCCGCCGCTGAGGACGGGCGATTCCGCGGGCTCGACGGCGACGATGCGCACGGTCGGCTTGTATCGCTTCAGCACCGTGGCCACGCCTTGCAGCGACGCGGACGAGCCGACGCTTTGCACGAATATACCTCGACCTCGCCGTTCGTCTGCCGCCAGATCTCTTCGCCGAGCGGGTAGTAGCCGGCGATGCTGTCGCGGTTCTCGAGCTGGTTCGTCCAATACGTATTCGGCTCGGCGCTGTACTTCCGCGCGGTGGCGATCATCTCCAGGATCAGTTCCTTGGTCGTGTTGCCGCCCGCGCTCGGGATGATCGTCAGCTCCGCCCCGAATGCGGCCATCTGATCGCGCTTCTCCTGGCTGAAGGCATCCGAGGTCACGATGCGCAGGCGATAGCCCTTCACCGTGCAGACGAGCGCCAGCGACGCGCCGGTCGTGCCGCCGGTGTATTCGACGACCGTATCGCCCGGCTTCAACCGCCCGTCCGCTTCCGGACGCGCGATCATCGCCTGCGCCATCCGGTCCTTCATGCTGCCGGTCGGATTCTGCATTTCGAGCTTCACGCGGACGCCGCTCTTCAGCGGCACCAGCGCCGTGTTTCCGATGGCGTCGAGCACGTTCATGCGAGCGCGGCTCCTCGTTCCGCGAGCAGTTCTCTGAGAATGGATCGGTGGCAGCGCGTCTCGTCCTCGCAGTAGCACCCGACCGAGAAATTCGTCTGATGCGAAAGCGCCGCGAGCAGGTCGAGGACGCGCGAGGCCTCGGGTTGCTTCATCTCCGCGCGGTACTTGCGCTCGAACGCCTTCCACGCCTTCGCGTCCTTTGCATCGAGCGCGAACGACACGAGCTCCTGGCTCGGCGCGACATTCGGCAGCCAGACGTCGTAGAAGTCGAGCTTCGCGAATTGCGTCTTCGGCACCCCGCGCGGCGGGCGGCGGACGGTGCCGAGGCGGAGGCCTTCGCTCGAGGCGCGAGGAGTTCCGAGGCGGACGACGGTGATCGGCATGGATCCCATCATAGGTGGAGGACAGGCACTCCTGCCTCGGCCAGTCGGAGCGGTGGCGCTGGGAACGATGTTGCTGCGGAAGGACTAAGTGTGGAGCGGCAGGCTTCAGCCTGCCGAACGGCCGGCGGGCTGAAGCCCGCCGCTCCACGATAGGGAACTCATCTTGCACCACGCCCGTCCGGCACATGACGATCACCTGTGCGGACTGCGGGTGGATGCAGTACGTCCCCGCCCTCCCTGTGGGAGGAGTGGCCGAGTGTCACCGGTGTGACCGCACGATCGCGCGGCACACGGCGACGGGATTCGACCTCAGCCTGGCGTGTGCCTTCGCGATCTTCATCCTTCTCCCGCCCGCCGTGTTCATGCCGCTGATGGACTCGACGATTCAGAACCTTCTCTTCGAAGAAAGCCGGCTCGTCTCCAGCGTCGGCACCATTTACTCCGAGGTCTGGTTCCCGTTCGCCTTCGGCTTCATGTTCTTCGCGTTCCTCTTCCCGTCGCTGCGCGCGCTGTTTCAGATCCTCGTCTTCGTCTCGCTGCGCTTCGGCTGGCCGCTGTGGCAGCGCGGGAGGATCTTCCGCTGGAGCGAAGAGCTGCGTCTCTGGAGCATGACGGACGTCGTCGTGATCGCCGGCCTCGTCGCGTACGTGCGCGCCGGGATTCCGGCCGACGTCACCGTGCGCGTCGGCGCGTGGTGCTACCTCGCCGTCGCGATCCTCGTCATCATCGGCAACTGGGCGCTCGACCGCCGCGCGGTCTGGAACGCGATCCTTCCCGATCTCGACACGTTCCCGAATCGCGACGCCGCGTCGTGCGACGTCTGCGAGATGACGGTGCTGACGCGGCGGCGCGGCGACAACTGTCCCCGCTGCGGCTCGCGTCTCAATCGCGAGATCGCGCCGCGATTCATTCCCGCCGTCGGCGCGGTCGCGGCGGCGATTCCGCTCTGCATCCCGGCCTATGCCGCCGCGGTGATGGTCAACGATCAATTGACGGGCGTCCTCGAGCACACGGTCATCGGTACCGTGCAGATGCTCGCCGATCGCGGCTACTGGCAGATCGGCGTCGTGGTGCTGGTGGCCGGTATCGCGCTGCCGCTGACGGTGCTCGCGGGCCTGATCTGGCTGCTCGTGCGCGTGCGCTTTCCGAACAAGCACGGCCTCGTCGTGCGCACGCGCGTCTATCGCGTGCTGCACCGGCTCGTGCGCTGGCCGATGATCATTCCGTTCGTGGCCGCGATCGCCGCGCCGATCGTCGATTTCCGCGGAATCGACGACATCGTCGCCGGCCCCGGCGCGACTCCGCTCTTCATGCTGATCGCGCTGCTGATGTTTGCGATGCGTTTGTTCGAGCCCAGGCTGATGTGGAAGACGGCGGGAGAAACGACTTGAGCGAGTACGACCATCACGACGAAGAGCGGCGCAAGGAAGAGCACCCCGAGGCCCACGTCTACGTGGCGAGATGGACGCCGTGGATCTGGATCGTGCCGGCGCTGGCGATCTTCTTCGTCGGCTATCTGATCGTGCGTTACGGATTCTTCGGCGGCGGCGACGTCACCGTGCGCTTCGCCGACGCGCACGGGCTCGATCGCTACAGCCCGGTGCGATTCCGCGGCGCGAAGGTCGGCACCGTGCAGAAGATCACCGTCGACGAGGAATCGCGGTCGGTGGTCGTGCGCATTTCGATGGACGCGGCGATGAACTACGCGCTGCGCAAGGACACAAAGTTCTGGATCGTGGAGCCCGGCCTCGAGAGCGGCGGCATCGGCAGTCTCCTCGGCGGCACGTACGTCGGCATCGCGCCCGGCACGGGGGAGGAGACGCGCGAGTTCGTCGGGCAGGAGTACGCGCCGGTGCTCGCGCCGGCGGAGGAGGGCAAGCTCGTGCTGCTCGAGGCGCACGGCGTCGGCTCGCTCAACGTCGGCTCGCCGGTCCAGTTCCGCGGGATGCGCGTGGGCCGCATCCTCGGCGCGGAGTACGACGCGGCGCGCGGGATCACGCTGATCCACGCGCACGTCGTGAAGCGCTTCGCGAGCTACGTGCGGCAGAGCACCCGCTTCTGGCGCGGCGGCGGATTGAACATCGCCCTCAGCGGCGGCGGCGTTTCGGCGTCCGGCGCGTCGCTCGGATCGCTGCTCAACGCGCCGGTCGCGTTCTACACGCCGGAAGTCCTGCCCGGCCCGGAGGTCGCGAGCGGGACGCGCTTCCAGCTGTATGAAGGGGAGTCGGCGGCGATCGCGGCATCGGACGGGCCGCATCTCACGTACCTCACGTTTTTCCCCGGACCGGTGCAGGGACTGCAGCCCGGAACGCCGGTGCGGATGAAAGGGATTCAGGTCGGACACGTGCGCGATGTGCGGCTGCGCTACATCGAACAGAACGCGACGCTGCAGACGCCGGTGACGATCGAGATCGATCCGCGGCAGCTGCAGCTGGATGGAGCGGCGTTCGCGACGCGCGAGGAGCTGCGCGCGCGGATGGACGGCGCGCTTTCGAGGCTCGTGCAGAAGGGGATGCGCGCGACGCTGGCGACGTCGCTCGTGCTGCCCGGCGCGAGCGGCGTGTCGCTGGAGACGGTGGCGTCGCCGGGCACGGGGCGGCTCGTGGTCGAAAACGATCCGCCAATCATTCCGGCGGCGGGCAAGGGGAGCGGGATCGACGCCGCGCTGGCGGCGGTCGGCGACATCGCGTCGCGCATCCGCTCGCTGCCGATCGAAGAGATCGCGAGCAACATCCGCGGCGTGACGGCGCGCGCGAATTCGCTGCTCGGCGATCCCGCCCTCGGCGAGAGCCTGCAGCGCTTGAACCGCACCATGGCCGAGGTCGAGAAGATCACGGCGGACGTCGGCAAGATCACGGCCACGGGACGCGAGAACATCGGCCCGATCATCGACAGCCTCCGCAACGCCGCGGGCTCGGCGGAGCAGGCGGCGGCGCGCGCGACGCAGCTGATGGGCAGCGCGCCGCGGCAAGGCTACGACCTCGGCGAGTTGGTCAAGGAGTTGACCAGAGCCGCCGAAGCCGTGCGCGCGCTGGCGACGTACCTCGAGGAGAATCCGGACGCGTTGTTGAAGGGAAGAGGGAAGAGCAAATGAAGAAGACGCGCGCGCTGATCGTGCTGCTGCTCGTCGCCGGCTGCGGCTTCTTTTCCCGCACGAAGAGCAGCTTCTATTCGTTCGAGCGCATTCCGCCCACGACGGCTCCCGCCGCGGCGGCGACGCGCGGCGCGCCGGTGGCGATCGATTCGATCGAGCTGCCGCCGGGCTTCGACCGGAAAGACGTGGTCGTGCGCAAGGCGGATCACCAGCTCGAGATTCGCGGCACGGAACAGTGGTCGGCGTCGCTCGAGCCGATGGTCCTGCACACGCTGTCGTTCAATCTCGCGTCGCGGCTGCCGGAAGGGATGGTCATTCTGCCGGGACAATTGCGGCCGGCGAGCGAGGTGCGCTCGATCAGCGTGTCGTTCGGCGAATTCGCGGCCGGTCCGGAATCGAATGTCGTGCTCGATGCGCGCTGGACCATCAGCAACGTTCCGCACCAGGAGCGGATCACAACCACAATACCCTCTCTCAATAGCGCGGACATTGCAGACGGATTCAGTCGTGCACTGGCCGAATTAGCGGATCGGATTGCCGCCCAGCTTTAATTGCTGGACGACAATCCCGCGCCGTGGCGTTCTAATCAGAACAGCCAGCTCACGCCCGCGGCATAACGGATCAGCGGATCAAAATCCGCTTTGTCGGAGCGAATGAGGCGCGAGGCTTCGACGCGTAATGACGTCCGCGGCGTCACGCGCACGCGAAATCCGGCGCCCGCCTGGGCACTGACGCGGTCGCGGAATCCGAATCCTTCACTGAACTGAACGAACGGAGGCACAAGCTCGCCGCCTGGATTGTAACCAACGACGAATGACTGAGCGCCAATGTCGTTCGGGGCGTCGACATAACGCACGCCGGCGCGTACATACGGCGCGATCGGCTGATCCGTCAGGAAGTGACGCGTCAACGAGAGGTCCACCGGCCGGACGCTGTATTCGCGAATTTCGAATACCGGAGCGGTCAGGCCCGGGGCGCCGTTGGGGCCGGGGAAATAGAACAGGCGATTGTAGGGAGAACGATGCGATTGCGAAGAGACGGTGAGCTCCATGTCCCATTGTGGCGCCGGCGCATAGGCGACGCCGATTCCGATCCCGGCGTGCGGATCGTCGGACCATGGTTGATTTCCCGAATTCGAAATCTCCGACGCCAGGATGCTGACGCGCCAGCGCGTGTCCGTATTGTCGGCTGCCGATAATGACGTAACTGTGAGAAGGATGATGAGTGAGAACAGCAGCAGGATTCGTCGTTCCATGCACGTGAGACGCGGCCTCACGCACAAGGTTCCGCGCATTACGCGCCGAATTGCCGCAAATGATGGTCAATGTGCTTGTACATCAGCGTACCCCATTCGTCGCCGCTCAGTTTTCCGAAAAATGCGTGCGTGTATTGTGCGGCGCCCTGCGGCCCGCGCTGTACGAGGCGATCGATGAGCTCGAGCAGACGCGCGCGCTCGGCGGCGAGATCGCGCTCGTCCGAGACGACGAATGACGGGTCCGTAGGAGAGTTCTTCCCGAACGGCTTCTCGCCCAGCGCCGACTTTCGAACGAGCGGCGCGAGGATCTTCCCGATCAGCTTCTGCTTCAGCGGCCGGTCGCCGGTCGCGGTCTCCAGCGCCCGCGAGCAATGACAGAGCGCCTGCGGCGGCGTCATCTTTCCCCATTGACGTACGGCCGCGGGCTGAAGTTTCTCGAGGCGGGCGACGAGCTCCTGGCGGTCGGCGGAATC
>DATFHJ010000444.1:0-8394 GCA_035248585.1 Thermoanaerobaculia bacterium | reverse complement strand
CGAGCGACTGGCCGATCTTCTTCTCGGCGCGCGCGCGCTCGAGCACCACCAGCACCTGATCGCGCAGGCGGAGCAGCTCTTCCCACTTCGCCGCGTCGTCCGCGCTCAGCATCGACTCGAGCTTCGGCATCTCCGTCAGATGCACGGACGCTTCTTTTTCGCCGGGCGTGGCCTCGTAGATCTCTTCGGCGGTGAAGGAGAGGATCGGCGCGATGACGCCGGTGATGCCGCGCAGCACGTGATACATCGCCGTCTGCGCGCTGCGGCGCTCGCGCGACTTCGGCGCGTCGCAGTACATCGTGTCCTTCGAGGCATCGAGGTAGATCGACGACAGGTCGACCGTACAGAGCTCGAGCACGCGATGGTGGACGATGTGGTATTCGAATTCGTCGTACGCCTTGCGGCAGCGTTCGACGACGCGGCTGGCGCGGTCGAGGATCCAGCGATCGACCGGCAGCAGTTGCTCGAGCGGCAGCGCGTCCTTCGCCGGATCGAAGTCGTACAAATTCGACAGCAGATACCGCGCGGTGTTCCTCACCTTGCGATACGCCTCGGCGGTCCGGGTCATGATCTGCGGCCCGAACACCATGTCGTCCGTGTAGTCGCTCACCGCGACCCAGAGGCGCAGGATGTCGGCGCCGTTCTGGTTGAACACGTCCTGCGGCGAGAGAGATTTGCCGGACTTCGACATCTTCTCGCCGCCCTCGAGCAGCACGAATCCGGCGGTGACGACGTTCTCGAACGGCGCGCCGCCCTCGATGCCGGTGCCGACGAGCAGCGACGACTGGAACCAGCCGCGATGCTGATCGTGTCCTTCGAGATATACCTGCGCGGGCCACGGCAGATCGGGATGCGGCTTCAGGACGGCGATGTGCGAGCAGCCGGAGTCGAACCAGACGTCGAGGATGTCCATCTCCTTGCGGAACGACGTGCTGCCGCACTTGCACGCGCCTTCAAAGAAGTCGCTGGCCGGGCGCTCGTACCACGCGTCCGCGCCCTCGGTGCGGAAGTGCTTCGTGACGTTCGCGAAGAACTCCGGCGTGGTGATGGCGTGATTGCACTGCTCGCAATAGAGCACGGTGATCGGCACACCCCACAGCCGCTGGCGCGAGATGCACCAGTCGGGACGGTTCTCGACCATCCCGCGGATGCGGTCCCGGCCCCACGCCGGGAACCAGCGCACTTTTTCGATCTGCTCCAGCGCGCGGACGCGCAGGCCGACGAACGCTTCGTTCTCTTCGACGTCGGTCACCCGGTCGTCCATGGAGATGAACCACTGCTCCGTCGCGCGGAAGATGACGGGATTCTTGCAGCGCCAGCAGTGCGGGTATTGATGGGCGAGCGTTTCGCCTTTGAGCAGCGCGCCGATCGATTGCAGATGCTCGACGATCTGCGGATTTGCTTTGAACACCTGCAGTCCGGCCCAGAACGGAACGTCGGGCGTGAACTCGCCGCGGTGATTGACGGGCGTATAGATGTCGAGGCCGTAGCGGCGGCCGGTGTTGAAGTCGTCGGCGCCGTGGCCGGGCGCGGTGTGGACGAGGCCCGTTCCGGCGTCGAGCGTGACGTAATCGCCGAGGACGAACACGCCTTCGCGGTCGACGAACGGATGGCGATAGCGGAGGTTCTCGAGCATCGAGCCCTTGAAGAGCTTCGCGACTTTGTAGTCGGTCCAGCCGAAGGATTGCGTCACCTGCGGCACGAGGTCGTTGGCGATGATGTAGTTCGTGCCGTCGTATTCGACGATCGCGTATTCGTAGTCGGGCTTCACGGCGATGGCGAGGTTGGCCGGCAGCGTCCAGGGCGTGGTCGTCCAGATGACGGCGTAGAGCGGCTTCTCGATGCCGAGGCCGAGCTCGGTGACGGCGTCGTCCAGCATCCGGAAGCGGACGTAGACGGACGGCGAGTTGTGCTCGCGGTATTCGACTTCCGCCTCGGCGAGCGCGGACTGATCGAAGATGCACCAGTGCACGGGCTTCAAACCTTTGTAGACCATGCCGGTCTCGAAAAAGCGGCCTAACGCGCCGGCGATGGCGGCTTCGTAGTCGAACGACATCGTGGTGTACGGATGGTCCCAGTCGCCGAACACGCCGAGGCGGATGAAATCGGCGCGCTGGAGATCGAGGTACTTTGCCGCGAACTGCCGGCACGTACGGCGGAACTCCGCCGGCGACATCTCCCGCTTCTTCGAGCCGAGCTCTTTATCGACCGCGTGCTCGATCGGCAGGCCGTGGCAATCCCAGCCCGGGATGTAGGGCGAGTCGAAGCCCATCATCGTCTTCGACTTCACGACGATGTCTTTCAGCGTCTTGTTGAGCGCGTGGCCGATGTGAATGCGCCCGTTCGCGTACGGCGGTCCGTCGTGCAGCACGAACTGCGGCCGGCCCGCGGACTTTTCGCGGATCAGTTGATAGAGGTTCATCCCCCGCCATTGCTCGAGCCGCTTCGGCTCGTTCTGCGGCAGGTTCGCCTTCATGGCGAACGTGGTTTGGGGGAGGTTGAGGGTTTTCTTGTAGTCGCTGCTCTCGGCCATGGTGACCGGGCAAACTAGCACATGGTTGCTGGGTTGTCAGGTCACGGCGCTATAGTGAGACGCTCATGCAGAGTTGGGAGGTCGTCGCCGGCGGCCGCGCGTGCACGGTCTCGGCCGCGGTTGCGCCGAACGGCAAGGTGATGGTGCGCGTCGCGGGAAAAATCGTGACGCCGCCGATCGCGCCGGCAGAAAACGGAACGCGTGTTCGAGGTCGATGGCTCGCGTTTTCGGCTCATCCGCGACGACCGTGATTGTCGTGGCCTTCAAGTTGTTGTCCGCCGATCGTCCGCTGCATCTGCTGTTGGACAGCCTCCCCGGCGCCACGACGGCGCTGGGATGGATGCATACACTCTCGGCCGCGCTGCTCGTGGTCGCGGCGATGCTCAGCGGGATGACGCAGTGGGCGGTCGAGCGGGCGCGCTGATCAGAACTCGACGCGTTCGACGCGGTCACCTGCCGTGGGCGAGACGAAAGTGCGCCGTTCCTTGGTAGCTCCGCTCGTCGACCTCCCAGATGATGATCGACTCGACCGGTCTCCACTGCCAGGAGAAATGCGTCTCGCAGCTGTCGCCGGTGATGGTTGGCACCGGCTCGACCGTCGTGACCGAACGGCGCGCGACCGCGAATTGAACGTCGGTCGCGCTCTCGCGGAAGTGGACGTCCGCGCCTTTTGCGACGGCTGGATGCGAACATCGACGGTGACGGTTTGCTCTCCCATCTGGTACCCGATCGCCGGCACGAGAAATCCGCGCTCCAGGAGCGAGCCACATGCGCTGCTAAATTGCGGCTCCTCGTATTTCGAGCACGTCACGTATTTAGACTCGGAAAAGCGGACATCGTTTTCGATCAGCGCTTTCAGGAGATCGCGCGCTGGAGCGCACGCCGACAGAAATCTTGCCGAGCGCCGCCGCAACGTCCACGCTACATTCCGCCCGCGGTCATCGTCCTCGGCTGCGAGACGCGCAGCTTCTGCCCCACGTGCACGACCGCCTTCTTCGACAGGTCGTTCAGGTCGCGCAGCTCGGCCACGGAGAGGCCGTACCGTTTCGCGATCGAGTAGAGCGTGTCGCCCTTTTTCACGGCGTAGAACGATTCGCGCTGGGTGAGGAGCGCGCTCAGCTCGCGGGCGCGGACCGGGAGATAGATCGTGTCGCCGCTGCCGATCTCGCTCGCGGCGTCGAGGTTGTTCATCGCCAGGATCGTCTCCGGCTTCGTGCCGATCGACCGCGCGAGCCGCTTCACCGAATCGCCTTTGCGCAGTTTGTACGTGCAGACCTTCACGTACGCGTCGTCGTCGCGGAGTGAGTTGGCGCGCGCGGCGAGTGTTTCCGCCGCTTTGTTCGGCACGCGGACGGCGGCGCGTCCCGGCGGGACGATACCGCGGCGCAACGCGGGATTCAGGTCTTTCAGGACATCTTCGTCGACGCCCGTGACTTCGGCGATGTAGTTGAGGGACACCGGCCCGCGGACCTCGACCCGTTTGTCGTCGTCGCGCGGCGCGGCCTTGCCGAGGGTGAAGCCGTAGGTTTCGGGATCGCTGGCGATGGCGAGGGTGGCGAAGAACGTCGGCACGTAGCCGCGCGTTTCTTTCGGCAGCGCCGACGCCTCGAGCAATTCCCAGAACGTCGTCGCGCCGTTGTCCTGGAGCGATCGCTTCACGCGATTCGGTCCGCAGTTGTACGCCGCGAGCGCCAGCGACCAGTCGTCGAACATCCGATAGAGATCTTTGAGATACACCGCCGCGGCGCGGGTGGAACGCTCCGGATCGGCGCGCTCGTCGACCCACCAATCGACGCGCAGCCCGTATTCGCGCGCGGTCTCCGGCATGAACTGCCAGATCCCGTGCGCGCCCGCGGTCGACGTGAGCTTCGTCAGATACGCGCTCTCGATCACCGGCAGATACGCGAGCCCCTTCGGCAGATTCTGGTCGCTCAGCGCCTTGTCGATCAGCGCGCGGTAGCGGCCGGAGCGCAGGAGCGACTTCTGAATGCTCTCCTTCATGTCGACGGTGAAGAGCCGCAGCGCGGAGTCGATCGTGCGGTGCTGCGGCATCGGAATCGAGGCCGCGGCTTCGACATCGACGACCGGCGCGTCGGGCGCGGGCTTGTCGCTGCGGGAGAGGATCTTGGCGTAGGCCTCGTGCAGGTCTTTCTGGAACTGTTCGCCGTCGAGGTTGGGGGTGGGTTGCTGGGCGACGGGGGGGACGGGTTGGGAGACCGGTGGCGTGGAGGTCGCGCAGGCGACGGAATACAACGCGACTGCTGTCACAAACAGGAAGTTCCGCATCGTCTAACGCCCTCCCCTCGCTCCCGTCACGCGGTATCGATTTTGAGATTGACCGAAACGCTCTGGACATCCGAGGTATCGCCGAGCTCGACCTGCTGGTCCTTTGACTCGATGACGCCCGCCGAATCCTCGAACGATAGTGTAACCCGAACCGATTTGGTCCGCGGGAGCACGCCTGCGGGAAGCTGCACGTTCACGGTGCGGGAGATGTTGCGTTTCGGTCGCAATGCGGCGAGATCGGCGAGCGCGTCGCGCTTCGACGTCTTCGGCGTCGAGGCGGTGGCGCGCTTCCGCAGCGCCTCGAGCTCCGACATCACATCGACCGACGAGCGCACTTTGACGGTCTTTTCTTCGAGCTTCTGCGGCTTCTCGGTGCGGTTGAAGTCGATGTCGACGGCGGGTTCGGGCTCCGGTTCGGGCACGGGCACGGGCACGGGTGCGGGCACGGGTTCCGGAGGAGGAGGCGGCGCGATGGGGGCGTCGGCGATGATGTTGCGGTCGACTTGCGGGAGCACTTCTTCCGCGGTCGTCAGCTCTTCGACGTCGTCGAACGGCGGGGCTTCGATCACCGGCGCCGACTTCACCGCCGGGATCGGCGTCGTCGCGGCGATCGTGCGGCTGGGACTCGGCGGCGCCTGGTTGTCCTGCACGCGGAACTGCGCCACGCGCGCGGGCGGCGCGGGACGCGACGGCTCGTCGCCGGTCATTCGTCTGCGCAGCGTTCGCAGCGTCAGTTTCGAGACGACCTTCAGCGTCTCGAAGACGCCGACGCCGCTCGCGGCCACCGACTCGACGTGTTCGTAGCGCCGGTCCGGATCGAGCGCGGCTACCATCTCATCCACGGTCGAGATGTTCGGCAGATCGCGCTTGTTCAGCTGCAGCACGAGCGGGATGTCGTCGAGATTCAGCCCGATCTCCGCGAGGTTCTCGCGCAGGTTCTTGAGGCTCTCCGCATTCGCGTCGAGGACGGCCTTCTGCGAGTCGGCGACGAAGACGATGCCGTCGACGCCTTTCAGCACGAGCTTGCGCGTGGTGTTGTAGAAGACCTGGCCCGGCACGGTGTAGAGCTGCAGGCGGGTCTTGAAGCCGCCGATCACGCCGACGTCGATCGGCAGCAGGTCGAAGAAGAGCGTGCGGTCGGTCTCGGTCTCGAGGCTGACCATCTCCCCGCGGCTCTGCGGCGAGGTCTTCGTGTAGATGTGATGGAGATTCGTGGTCTTCCCGCAGAGGCCCGGACCGTAATACACGATCTTCGCGGCCATCTGCATCGTCGCGTAGTTGAAGAAGACCATTCATCCGGCTCCAAATCGAGAGCAGAGAGAGTAGCACCCGCTATTTTGCGCTCGCAACCACTACGCGGGCCAGAAGTTCGTAGATTTCTGCGAGTTGCGGGTCGTCGCGGAGCGCTTCGAGATGCCGGGCCAGCACCTCGTTGTCGCCGCGGGCCGCCGGTCCGGTGAAGCGTTTGGCATCCTGATGGCGCCGCCAGTTCTCCATCGCCGACTGCGCGAGCGCGATGAGATCGTCGCGCACGGAATCGACTCCCGCTTTCGCCATCGTCCGCTCCGCGATGTCGAGCATGGCCGCGACATAGTTCGAGCCGAACACCGCCGCCGCGTGGTACAGCGGCTTCTGCTCCGGCGAGACTTCCGCGAATCGCGCGCCGACCGCGGCCGCGATGAGCTTGGCCGTGCGGCGATGCTCGCCCTCGAACACGAGCAGCGTGCCGGCGAGATCGACGTCTTCGCCGACCGGCGGCAGTGCTTTCAATGGATGCAGCGAGAACCCGCCGCGCAGGCTGAGCAGCGCGCCACTCGCATGAAAGACCAGCCCTTCGGTCTCCGGCACCGCGGCCGCGACTTCGGCGATCGCGCGATCGCTCACGGCGACGAGCAGGAGCTCGGAGTCGCGGGCGAGATCGGCCATCTCCATCCGCGCCGTCTCGAGCAGTTCGGCGATGTGGCTGTGCGAGGCGTCGCGGAGCCAGACGCCGGAGAGCGGCCAGCCGATCCGCTTCCAGGCGGAGCCGAACGCCCACGCGGCGCGCCCGCCCCCTAAAATGCCGAGGCGCATAATGTTGTTGTGCCGACCTGCATGCGATTCGCGTTGATTCTCGCACTACTCACGCAAACCGCGCTCGCCGCGCCGCCCTCGACCTGCGGCAGCGAAAGCGACTACGACCGCGCCCTCTGCGCGTATCAGAAGCGCGACTTTGCCGCCGCCGAGGCCGGATTTCGGGGGCTGATGGAGCGCGAAGAGCGCGACGCCCAGACGATCCGCTCGACGTACTTTCTGGCGCGCACGCTGATGAAGACGGGCCGCTTCGACGAAGCAAGCGCCCTGCTGATCAGAATCTATGCGATGGATCAGGCGTTTTATGAGGAGTGGAACGGGGACTTTTTGTTGGGGGAGTGTAGGAAGGCACTAGGAAAGTAGATGCCCGCGCAATCCCAGTTCGAGCTCCGCCGCAAGCTCCTCCAACTCGAGGCTCTCTACGACGTCGGCCGCGCGCTCAACACGCTGCGCCCCGAGGACGAGCTGCTCGAGGAGCTCATGCACCGCGCGATCTCGGTGCTCGATGCGACGATGGGCTTCGTCTTCGCGCTCGACGACAAGCTGCAGGTACAGATGCTTTTCACGTTCGGGGTCGAGGCTCCGTCCGCGGCGACGATTCTCGCGGAGCCGCCGATCAAGCAGGTGATCGCTTCCCGCGAGCCGATGATGGTCACGGTCTCCAAGTTCCTCGGCGGCGCCGGCAGCGACCTCCTCATCGCTCCCATGGTCTCCGGCGATTCCATCCTCGGCGTGATCGGCGTCGGCGGCAAGGAAGTGCGCGGCGCGTCGGGCGCGGGCGCGTTCCTCGAAGACGACCTGCGCTTTCTCGAGTCGATCGCCGCCATCGGCGGCGCGGCCATTGAAAACACGCGACGCTTCCACCGCCTCGACCTCGTCCGCGAAACGCTCGAAGACGAGAATCGCGCGCTCAAGCAGCGCATGCTGCGCGAGGCCTCGGATCGCTTGATGGTCGGCGAGTCCTCGAAGATGCAGCGCGTCATCGACCTCGTCGCGCGCGTCGCGGACTCGCAGGCCAGCGTCCTCATTCGCGGCGAGTCGGGCACGGGCAAAGAGATGGTCGCGCGGCTGATTCACGGCAACTCCCCCCGCAAAGACGGGCCGTTCGTGGCCATCAACTGCGCGGCGCTGCCGGAAACGCTCCTCGAGTCGGAGTTGTTCGGCATCGAGCGCGGCGTGGCCACGGGCGTGGAGGCGCGCCCCGGAAAATTCGAGCTGGCCAAGGGCGGCACGATCTTTCTCGACGAAGTCGGCGACATCCCGCTCGCGCTGCAGGCCAAGCTGCTGCGCGTGCTGCAGGAGCGCGAGATCGAAAAGCTCGGCGGCCGCCGGAAGATCGCCATCGACGTGCGCATCCTCTCGGCGACGCACCGCAATCTCGAAGAGATGATCGAGCGCACCGAGTTCCGCCAGGATCTCTACTATCGTCTCAAGGTCGTCGAGATCACGCTCCCGCCGCTGCGCGAGCGCAAGGACGACATCCCCAAGCTCGTCCGCTTTTT
>DATFHJ010000443.1:0-6215 GCA_035248585.1 Thermoanaerobaculia bacterium | reverse complement strand
TGGTGATCGGCACGAGCACGAGATCGTCCTGGGTCTGCCCGAACGACGAGCCCTTCGACGCCAGCACGCCGACGATCTGATACGGCTTCTCGTTGACCTTGATCCACTTCCCGATCGGGGTCTCGTTCGGGAAGAGCTTTTTCTGGATGTCCGTGCCGACGACCGTCACGCGGCGCGCGAGATCGACGTCGTCCGGGGCGAGATTGCGGCCGTAGCCGAGCGCGTAGGCATTCGCGGTGAGGAAGTGCTCGTTCGTGCCGACGATCGTCCGCCCCTGCAGCTTCGTGCGGCCGAAGCTGACCGGCTTCCCGCCGTCGAAGACCTTGAGGGCGATCGCGTTGGCCTGGCCGTCCATCAGCCGCACGTACGTGCGCGCCTCTTCGAGGGTGATGTCGCGGCGGTTCTGAAACTTGTCTTCCGGATCGCTGGTGTTCATCACCGGGTACTTGCCGAACTGGAAGAGATTGCTGCCGAGGAAACTGAGGCCGCCTTCGATCGAGGTCTGAATGACGCTCAGCGCGGTCATCACGCCGATCACCGAGAACACGCCGATCGTCACGCCGAGGATCGTCAGCACCGAACGGAGCTTGTTCGTCTTGAGCGCGATGAACGCGAGGCGGACGGTTTCGGAGAGTTGCATATTTAATGAGGTTGCCCGGGTGCCCGGTCACCCGGTTGCCCGGCGAAAAACACCGGGAGACCGGGAGACTGGGCGACCGGGAGACTATTCATACCGCAGCGCTTCGATGGGATCCAATCGTGACGCACTCAACGCCGGCGCGAATCCCGAGAACACTCCCGTCAGCGTCGACACGATCAGTCCCGTGATGACGAGTCCGAGCGAGAAGCGCATCGGGAACGACGGCGCGGCGGCGGCGATCGCGGTGACGAGCAGCCACGACAACGCCAGTCCGATCATGCCGCCGACGAGGCAGATGCAGACGGCCTCGGTGAGGAACTGCAGGAGGATGGTGCGGCGCTTCGCGCCGACGGCCTTACGCGTGCCGATCTCCCGCGTGCGCTCTTTCACGCTGACGTACGTGATGTTCATGATCCCGATCGCGCCGACGAAGAGCGCGAGGCCGGTGACGAAGAGGCCGGCGCTGGCGATGCCGGCCTTGATCGGGCCGATGGTCTCGCGCAGCGCGCCCTGCTCGTTGACCGAGAAATCGTCTTTCTCTTCCGGCTGCAGGCCGCGCACGCGGCGCATCGCGCCGGTGAGCTGTCCGCGCGCCGCTTCCATCTGATTCTTGTCGCGCATCTTCACGCGGATCGAGGTGTCGAGCCGCGAGCTGAAGTTCTTCATGAATGCGGTGAGCGGCACGACGGCGTAGGTGTCGAAGCTGAAGAGGCCGAGGAAGGTGCCCTGCTTCGCGTAGACGCCGATGACGCGGAACGGCGCGCCGCTGATGAGCACCGTTTTATCGAGCGCATCCTGATTCGGGAACAGCGCCTCGGCGACGTCGTATCCGAGGACCACGACGTTGCGGCCGCCGCGTGACTCGGCGTCATTGAAGAAACGCCCTTCCTTGAAGCTCGATGTGGACGTCACGAGGAACTCGTCCGTCGTTCCCTGCGTGAACACGCCTTTCACTTCGTTGTCCGCGAACTTCACGTTGCGGACGGTGTTCATCGTCGGCACGGCCGTGACGAGCTGCGAGTTCGGCGTGTCGCGGATGATGCGCTTCAGGTCCTCGGCGTAGTGGACGTCCATCCGCCGGCGATTGCGATAGTTCCACCAGTCATCGACGTGATGCCACGGCCACTTTTCGACGTAGAGGATGTCGTCGCCGATGACCGAGAGGCTGCGCTCGAAGCCGATCTCGATGCCTCCGATCGCCGAGCCCATGAGCGTGACGGCGATGATGCCGATGATCACGCCGAGGGCCGTCAGCGCCGAGCGCATCTTGTGCGCGCGGATGATGCCGAGGGCGATGCGGAACGATTCGACGACCTCCATCCACATGGCGCGCCTACGTCTTCTCCTTCTCGATCATCACCTTCGTCCCGTCCTTCAGGCGCCGCGAGATGGCGGTGTACGAGCCCGACACCACTTCGTCTCCCGGCTTCACGCCCGTCCGGATCTCGATGAAGGTGTTGTCGGCGATTCCGGTGTCGACTTTCTGCATCTTCACCGTCTCGCCGTTCTTGATGAATACCACGCGCTGCAGCTTGAGGCGCTGGGCGCGCTCCTTTTGTTTCTCGAGCGTTTCATTCGTGACATCGGCGCGGTTGTCGCTCTTGTCCTGCGCCGCCTGGCGGACGCGCTGGCGCTCCAGCTCTTCCGGCGAGAGATCGCTCTCGGTGCTGCGCACCGTGACGCTCTGGATCGGCACGGCGATGACGTTGGCCACGGTCGCGGTCTCGATGTCCGCGGTCGCGCTCATGCCGGGCCGCAGCCGCACGGCGCGGTCGGGGATGCTGATCTTCACTTCGAAGTTCGTGACTTCTTCCTGCGTGCCGGCGTTGCGCGTCAGCGCGGTGCTGGCGATCTCGCGGACGATGCCGCGCACTTCGCGGTCGGGGTAGGCGTCGATCTGAATCCGCGCGCTGTCGCCGACTTTCACGTCGACGACGTCGTTCTCGTTGACGTTGACGCGCGCTTCCATGTTGTCGAGGTCGGCGATGCGCATGACCTCGGTGCCGGCAAACTGGCTCGTGCCGACGACGCGCTCGCCGACGCGGCTCGTGAGCGAGCTGATCGTGCCGTCGGTCGGCGAGTAGATGACGGTCTTCGAGAGCGCTTCATTGATCTGCCGCAGCGCGCCCTCGGCCTGCTGGATCTGGAACACCGCGCCGTCGAGCGCGGCCTTCGCGCCGTCGTACGCCGTCTTCGCCGCATCGCGCGCGGAGCTCGACGTGAGCCCCTGGTCGTACAGCTTCTGGATCCGGCGATACTCCGTCTCCGCCTGCTGCAGCTCGGCTTTGTTGCGCACGCTGGACGCGCGCGCGCCGTTGAGCACGGCCTGCTGCGCCTCGACCTGCGCGCGATAGCTGTCGGGCTTGATGCGCATGAGCAACTGCCCGCGCCGCACGACCTGGCCTTCCTTGACCGGCATCTCGATGATCTCGCCCGACACTTCCGGCGCGATCTTCACCTCGATCTCCGGCTGGATCTTGCCCGTCGCCGTCACGACCTGCGTGATGTTCGTGCGGAACGCCTTATCGGTCGTGACCGGAATCGGCTTCTCGCCCTTCTTCTTGCTGCTCATGATCGCGCCGATCAGCACGACCGCAATGATGGCCAGGAGGAAAAACTTGCCCTTCTTCGTCTTCGGAACCAACCGCATGACACCATGATACGTACGGGGGGAAAAAAGTTCTCACTGTCTTAACATCTCGCCCATGACCACCGCCATCCTCGCGCTCGATCAGGGCACGACCAGCTCGCGGGCGATCCTGTTCAATGAGGCGGGACGCCCGCTCGCGTCGGCGCAGCGCGAGTTCCGGCAGTTCTATCCGCGGCCGGGATGGGTCGAGCACGACGCGGCGGAGATCTGGGCGACGCAGAGCGCGGTGATGGCCGAGGCCGTCGCGAAGGTACCGCGCGTCGAGATCGCGGCGATCGGGATCACGAACCAGCGCGAGACGACGGTCGTGTGGGATCGCGAGACGGGCGTGCCGGTGGCGAACGCGATCGTGTGGCAGGACCGGCGCACGGCGGCGATGTGCGATGCGCTGCGCGCGCACGAGGCGCTCGTCCGCGAGCGTACCGGGCTCGTGATCGACGCGTACTTTTCCGGCACGAAGCTGCGCTGGCTGCTCGATCGCTGTACCAATCACGAGCGTCTCGCGTTCGGCACGATCGACTCGTGGCTGGTCTGGAATCTCACCCGCGGCGCGGCGCACATCACCGATGTCACGAACGCCTCGCGCACGATGCTCTTCGACATTCATCGCGTGCAGTGGGACGACGAGCTGCTCGCGCTCCTCGGCGTCCCGCGCTCCGTGCTTCCGGACGTGCGCTCGTCGAGCGAAATCTACGCGAAGACCAGCGACGGCATCCCCATCGCCGGCATCGCCGGCGATCAGCAGGCCTCGCTTTTCGGCCAGCGCTGCACGCGCGCGGGCATGGCCAAGAACACGTACGGCACGGGCTCGTTCGTGGTGATGAACACGGGCGAGCGGGCGGTGACGTCCCCCAACGGCCTCCTGGCGACGATCGCGTGGAAGCTCGGCGACGGAGTGGTGCGCTATGCGCTCGAAGGGAGCATCTTCGTCACCGGCGCGGCGGTGCAATGGCTGCGCGACGGCCTCGGCATCATCCGCACGGCGCCGGAGATCGAGGCGCTCGCGGCGTCGGTGCCGGACAGCGGCGGCGTGGTGGTCGTTCCCGCGTTCACGGGGCTCGGCACGCCGCACTGGGACGCCTACGCACGCGGCACGATCAGCGGCATCACCCGCGGCACGACCAAGGCGCACATCGCCCGCGCGACGCTGGAGTCGATCGCGCTGCAGACCGTCGATGTGCTGGAGGTGATGCAGCGCGACTCCGGCATCACGATCGATGAGCTGCGCGTCGACGGCGGCGCGTCGACCAATGATCTGTTGATGCAGATGCAGGCCGATCTCGCCGGCATCCCCGTCGTGCGGACGCGCGTCCCGGAGACCACCGCCCTCGGCGCGGCGTACCTGGCCGGCCTCGCCGCCGGGTTCTACCGCGACCTCGACGCGCAGTGGCAACCCGACCGGACCTTTACGCCGCACGTAAGTGAGAGCGAACGAGCGTCTCTGCGCGAGCGCTGGCAGCGCGGCGTAGAGCGCGCGAAGGCCTGGACGGATTAAAATCTCGACGTCTATGCGGCTCGATACCGACCGGGACCGGATCGACTGGGTGCGTTGCACACCCTTCGTCCTGCTCCACCTCGGCTGCTTCGCCGTCTTCTTCGTCGGCTGGAGCTGGACCTCCGTCTCCGTCGCGGCGAGTCTCTACTTCGTGCGGATGTTCGCCATCACCGGCATCTATCACCGCTACTTCTCGCATCGCACGTTCCGCACGTCGCGCGCGGCGCAGTTCGTCTTCGCGGTTCTCGGCGCCTCGTCGGCGCAGCGCGGGGCGCTGTGGTGGGCGGCAAATCATCGCGAGCATCACCGGACCTCGGACACCGAGGGCGATCCGCATTCGCCGCTGCGCGTCGGATTCCTCCGCGCGCACGCCGGCTGGTTCATGTCCTCGCGCTGGTTCGAGACGAACTACAAGCGCATCGGCGACTTTGCGAAGTTTCCCGAGCTGGTCTGGCTCAACCGTCATGACCAGGTCGTGCCCCTCGCCCTCGGGGCGACGCTGTTTCTCCTCGGCGGCTTCGAGCTCTTCGTGTGGGGCTTCGTGATCAGCACCACCGTTCTCTTTCACGCGACCGCGAGCATCAACTCGCTCGCTCATCTCTTCGGCAGCCGCCGCTACGCCACCGGCGACGAGAGCCGCAACAACGTCTGGCTCGCCCTCCTCACCCTCGGCGAGGGCTGGCACAACAATCACCACCAGCACATGGGCTGCACGCGGCAGGGCTTTTACTGGTGGGAGATCGACGTGACGTACTACGCGCTGAAAGTGCTGTCGTGGCTGGGAATCATCTGGGATCTGAAGCCGGTGCCGGCGAGCGCGTACGACGGCGCTACCCAGCTTGCCGAATTGCGTACACCGACGTAGCGCGCGCGACCAACCGCTGATCCGCGTCTTCGAGATCGCATTCCAGATGCGCCGTGCCGCGGCCGCGGCGCACGACGCGCGCGTGGGCGCGCAGCGTTCCGTTCACCACCGGCAGGAAGTAGCTCATCTGCATCTGCAGCGTGGAGAACGTCTCGCCTTCGGCGGCGACGGTGGCGAGCGCGGTGCCCATGGCCACATCGGCGAGGTCGCAGAAGATGCCGCCGTGCACGGTGCCCATGGCGTTGTGCAGGCGCTCGCTCGCCGTCAGCTCGACGCGCGCCTCGCCTTCGCCGAGGTCGATCGGACGGACGTCGAGGAGCGTCGCGATCGGCGCCAGCTCGACGTCGCCGTCGACCCATTTCTTCACGAAGTCAGAGAGTCTCATGTCCGAACCGCCGCAGCCACTCGTGATCATTCTGCCGCGGCCGCGCGCCCGTCGCGCGCGCGATCAGCCACTCGAGGGCGCGAAAGAATCCAGCGCGGCCGAGGGTGTCGTCCGCCCAGCCGTTGATCAAACAGTAATTGAAATCGTGATTGCCGCCGTGATGCTGGCTGTGATGCTTCG
>DATFHJ010000442.1:0-3968 GCA_035248585.1 Thermoanaerobaculia bacterium | reverse complement strand
GACGTCGACGAGACGCTGCGCGATGCGTACGTGCCGGCGTTTCTGTTGCAGCCGCTGGTCGAGAATGCGATCCGCCACGGCGCGCTCGCGTCGCTGGGGCGCGGCACGGTGAGTGTGCGCGTCGCGCGCGACAACGGCGCGATGGCGATCACCGTGAGCAACGACGGCGAGCTGCTCGATCCCTCGGGCTGGCGCGAGGGGATCGGCCTGTCGAGCACGCGGGCCCGCCTCGCGCAGATGTACGGCGACGCCGAGGCGCTTTCGATCGACGCCGCGGAGGGCGCGGTGAGTGTCGGTGTGCGAATTCCGCTGCGCCTGCGAAAATAAACTTTCACGGAGTTTGTTCGTCTTACACTCCGGCATTGGTTTATGCGCATTCGGACTCAACTGATCCTGGCCACGTTCCTGCTCGCGGTCGTTCCGCTCGCGGCGATCGTGACGTATTCGTACCGCTCGTCGCGTCACGCGCTCGAGACGGCGGAGCGCCGCGAGACCGAGCGGATGACACAGCAGATGGACAGCCGCCTGGCCTCGATCCGCACGGATCTCGATGAGCGCATCAACCTCGTCTCCGCGCTGCCGGTCGCCGACGCGGCGACGGGTGACGTCGACTCGAGCATCGCGGCGGCGATGGGCGATGCGGCGAACATCGTCGAGTCGCTCGAGTTCAAACCGCTCGTGCCGGTGCCGCCGCCGCAACCGCAGGCGAAGCCGCAACCGGCGGCGAAGGCGGAGACGCAACCGGAGTCCGGGAAGAAAGTGATCATTGTTCGCGAAGGCGGCGAGCCGAGAGTGGTCGCCGAGGCGGATGCGAAGACGGCGGTGGGAGCGGTAGGAAAGGTGCCGATGTCGCCGGGCATGCCGACCGCGCCGGTGCTGATCGATCTGCCGAACGCGCCGATGATGCCGCAGTACGCGATCTCGGAGAAACAGCGCGAGCTGCTCGAAGAGATCGGAGAGCTCGGCGGCCAGCTCGGCAATCACAATCTCACTCCCGACGAGCGGGAGGATCTGCGGAAAGAGCTCGCCGCGTCGCAGCGCAAGCTGCACGACGTCATCGTCGCGGACTCGCGTCAGTATCGCGAGCAGCTGCGCCGGGCGCGGCGGGGAGCCGGCGTGAATGTCGCGCCGATGCCGGCGCCGGCCGCGGTTCCCGCTCCGGCGGCCCCCGCGGCCGTCGAGGAGGTGGCCAAGGCCGCGGAGCCGGTCGCCACGGTCGCTCCGAAAGTCGTCCGCGGCATGAGCGCGGCCGAGGTCGAGCGCGTCCGCATCGCCGAGAAGAAAGCGGCGCTGATCCTCGGGCGGCGGTTCAAGGCGCCGGTGCGCCAGGAGGGCGAAGTGGTCGGGCAGATCACGCCGGCGATCAATTTCGATCGCGTGATCCGGCGCGTTCTCGGCGCGGCCCAGGATCGCGACGAGATCCCGTTCGCCATCGACCGCGAAGGCACGGTGTACACGCGGACGCCCGAGCATCGCCAGCTGCTCGATAGCGCCGGCATCGTCAAGCGCGTGCGCTCGAACGAGAGCCTGCGCGGCATTCCGGGCTGGATCGTGTCGTCGACGACCGACAAGACGAGCGGGCTGCGCATCGGCGTGGCGCGTCC
The DNA here is from genome assembly GCA_035248585.1 of Thermoanaerobaculia bacterium. Classification (GTDB taxonomy): domain Bacteria; phylum Acidobacteriota; class Thermoanaerobaculia; order Gp7-AA8; family Gp7-AA8; genus QHVT01. The sequence continues at coordinate 2,364 of DATFHJ010000442.1, read as the reverse complement.
GGTCGGCGAGACGATGGAGGAGCTGAAGCGCACGGCCGCGCGCAATTTCGGCATCGGCCTCGGCCTGATCGCCTTCGCGCTGATCGGCGTCGTTCCGCTGTCGAATCACCTCACCCGCGACGTGCGGCTCGTCACCGAGGGAGCGGAGCGGATCGCGCAGGGCGACCTCATGACGCGGCTGCCGGTGAAGACGAACAACGAGCTCGGGCAGCTCGCGCGCGCGTTCAATCAGATGGCCGAGGACCTGAGCCTGCAGCAGCAGATGATCGTCGAGCAGGAAGTGCAGCAGCGCATGATGTCGGTCGAGTATCAACGCAAGTCGGTGGAGCTCGAAGACGCGCGGCGGTTCCAGCTGTCGATGCTGCCGAAGGAAGTGCCGCAGCACGAGCAGTACGACATCGCGGTGTACACGCGCACCGCGACCGAGGTCGGCGGCGACTACTACGACTTCCACGTCGATGACGACGGGACGCTCTCGATCACCATCGGCGACGCGACGGGACACGGCGCGAAAGCCGGCACGATGGTGACGGTGATCAAGACGCTGTTCGCGGGCTACGAGAGCACGATCTCGCCGTCAGTGTTCCTCGGCGATGCCGCGGAGAAGATCAAGCGGATGGAGCTCGGACGGATGTCGATGGCGCTGTCGCTCGGGCGCCTGGAGGATCGCCGCCTGACGCTGGCCTCGGCCGGCATGCCGCCGGTGCTCATCCATCGCGCGGCGAGCAGCACGGTCGAGGAGGTCGCGCTCGAAGCGACGCCGCTCGGAACGCTCGGCACCGCGTATCCGGAGAAGAACATCAATCTCTCCTCCGGCGACACGGTGCTCTTTCTCACAGACGGATTTCCGGAGCTGATGAACAACTCCAGCCAGCAGCTCGGCTACGTCGCGGCGATCGATACCTTTGCCGCGGCGGCCGCCGGCGCGGCGACGGCGAAGGAAGTGATCGCGTCGCTGGAGCGCGCGGTCCGCCGCTGGCACGGCGACGCCCCGCCGAACGACGACGTGACGTTCGTCGTGGCGCGGGTGTCGTAGCATTACGCCATGCAACGCCCCGCCGACAACGACTACGGATCCTGGTACGCCAACTACGTCTCGCTCGTCCCCGAGGAGGACGTGCTCTCGGTGATCGAGCAGCAGTCCTCGACGACGCAGCGATTGATCTCTTCGCTCGACGAATCGCAGGCGATGCATCGCTACGCGGAAGGGAAGTGGAGCGTGAAGGAAGTGATCGGCCACGTGACCGACGCCGAGCGTGTGTTCGGCTACCGCGCGCTCTGCATCGCGCGCGGCGATCAGAACTCACTGCCCGGCTTCGACGAACAGGAGTACATGAAGCACGCGAACTTCGACTCCTGGCGCCTCGGCGATCTCGCCGAAGCCTACGCGCTCACCCGCCGCGCGAACATCGTGATGTTCCGCAACATGGACGACGCATCGTGGGACCGCCGCGGCCTCGCGAACAACAGCGAAGTGACGGTCCGCGCGCTGGCGTTCATTCTCGCGGGGCACGAGCGGCATCATTTGAAGGTGCTGCGCGAGCGGTATCTGGTGGGGTAGGGCACGTCCTCCACCTGATTACGCCACGTACCGCAGGACGGCCACGTAGTGGCAGACGCTGCCGGCGATGACGAAGAGGTGCCAGAGGCCGTGCGTGTACGCGACGCGCTTGGACATGGCGAAGAAGCCGATGCCGACGGTGTAGACGATCCCGCCGGCGAGGAGCCAGGCCACGCCGGCGGCGGGGAGCGCGGCGCGGAGCGGGCCGAAGGCGATGACGATCATCCAGCCCATGAGGACGTAGAGCACGATCGAGAGGACGCGCATGCGGCCGTGCAGGAAGACGTCCTTGGCGATGCCGGCGGCGGCCAGTCCCCAGATCACGCCGAAGATCGTCCAGCCCCACGCGCCTCGCAGGGTGACGAGCGTGAACGGGGTGTACGTGCCGGCGATGAGGAGGTAGATCGCGCAGTGATCGAAGACGTGGAAGACCTTCTTCGCTTTCGCGTGGCGGATGCTGTGGTAGAGCGCGGAGCTGAGGTACGCCGCGATCATCATCGCGCCGTAGATCGCCAGCGCGGCCGTGCGACGCGCGCCGCTCGACTCGGCCACGAGCACCGCCGTGCCGGCCACCGCGAGGACGGTGCCGGCGACGTGGGTGATGGCGTTGAAGCGCTCGCCGGGGTACATGCTCTCAGAACCTCACGCCCACCGACACGCGATATGTGCGCGGGGTTTGATAGGCGAGGTTGTTCAGCGGCTGGCCAAAGTTCGCGGCGCGCTGGTAGTGCATGCCTTCTACCGGCGTGGTGGTGAAGGGATTGAAGGGCTGGAGCGTGGTGGAGCTGGAGGCCGTGGTGATG
>DATFHJ010000441.1:0-2862 GCA_035248585.1 Thermoanaerobaculia bacterium | reverse complement strand
CGCCACGAGCGGATACGCGTACAGCTCATCCACATCCTCGCGCTTCGGCGCGGAGAGGCGCGTCTTCTCCAGCTGATCGATGCGCGTGAGGACGTTGCCGAGGGCGCGGGCGTCGGTGGCGCGGAAGAATTCGCCGCCGGTCATGGAGGCGATGGCGGAGAGCGATTTCTCGTCGAGCTCTCCTCGGATGTGCGTGTAGATCGTCTCGATCTGGCCGGTGAACGGATTCTGGCGCTTCACCGGAAGCGGCACCGGTCCTTCGCTGCCGACGCCGATCGTATAGACCTTGATCCCGCTGCGCGCGGCGAGCTGCGCGGCGACGATCGGATCGATGGATCCGGAGTTGTTCACGCCGTCCGTGACGAGGATGACGACGCGGCTGCGCGTCTTCGACGTGCGCAGGCGATTCACGGCCGTGGCGAGCGCATGCCCGATCGCGGTGCCGTTGCCGTGATCGCCGATCTCGGCCTGATCGAGGATCAGCTCCGCGATGCGGCGGTCGTAGGTGATGGGCACGCGCGTCGCGGCGCGGGTGCCGAAGGTGATGACGCCGATGCGGTCGTCCTGGCGGCGGCGAATGAATTCGGCGATGAGGTCCTTGGCGACGGTGAAGCGATTGCGCGGGCGAAAGTCCTCCGCGGCCATGCTCCCCGAGGCATCGAGCGCGACGGCGATGTCGATCCCGTAGCGATCGCCGGACGCGAGCCGCACCACGCGTTGCGGGCGCGCGAGCGCGACCAATAAGGCGAGCAGCGCGAGCGACTCCAGCACGAACGGAATCGCCGATGTCGCCGCGCGCAGACCGCGCGACGGAGCGACGAGCGAGAGCGAGGAGAAGCCGAAGGCGCCGAAGCGTTTTCGGCGGTCGCGCAGCAGGAGAGCGATGCGCGCGAGGACGAGCAGCGCGAGCGTGAGCCAGAACGGATCGGCGAAGCGGGTCATGACGCCAGCTCCAAGGCGCGATCCGCGACTTCGTCGAAGTCGCGCGGCGGCGCTCCTTCGCGCGAGAACTTTTCCATGTCGCCGATGCGGAGGATCTCGGCCACGACGCGCTCGCCCTCCTGCAGCCGCGGCACGAGCTCGGTCGTTGTGAGATCGCTGCCGAGATTCGCCCGCGCCTCGGCGAGATAGCCGCGCGTGGCATCGGCGAGCGCGGCCCAGCGGTGCGCGTGACGCGAGCTCTCGCGAAGCGCGAGCACCGCGCGGCGATAGCGCTCGGCCGAAGACAGCGGAGTCGGGACAACAGCTCTTCTTCTCCTGGAAAACATCCAGGCCATCGTCCAGGTCAAAATGGAAAGCAGCGCCGCGATGGCGATGGCGCTGAACGGCGCGCGCGGATACGGCAAGGCCTGAGGCGCCGCCAGCGGCGCGGGCTTCAGATCGTCATTTTTCTTCAGTACGGAGCGCACGGGAATCGTGACACCCGCGATCGTGAACGGCTTCGGCACGAACGTGCGGACGACGACCACCTGTGGAGCGGCGGGCTTTAGCCCGCCGTCAGGCCTCGGCGGGCTAAAGCCCGCCGCTCCACTGAGGATTTCGTAGGACGGCGACTTTTCGATTTTCACCGGCTCGCTGAATGTGATGGTGATCGGATCGCCGACCGTGGGCGCCGGGGGCGAAAACGTCGCGGTGACAAGGGCGAGAACCAGGATCATACGGGTCGTCTGTGCCGCGCCGCGCGCTCGCGGAAGAAGCGCAGCAGCTCCCGATCGTACGGAACGGCCGTGGAAATGGCGAGATGGTCGATGCCGGAGGCGCGGAAGCGGCGCTCGAGCGCGCCGGCGCGGTGCATGGCGCGGCGGGAGACGTCAGCGCGGCGGAGGTCGGTCCAGCGCGCCTCGCCCGACTCGAGATCGATGAGCCGCACGAGGCCGCGCTCGGGGAATCGCTCCTCGCGCGGATCGGCGAGGACGATGCCGATGACGTCATGCTTGCGATTCAGCCGCGCCAGCGGCTTCTCGAATTGCAGGTCGAGAAAATCGGAGAGAACGAGCACGACCGCGCGCTTCACCGCGACGCGCTCGAGATAACGCGCGGCGTGCTCGAGGTCCGCTTCGCCGCGCGTGCCGCGCATCGCGGCTTCGACCGCGGATCCGGCGATGACCTGCGCGTGCCCGCGCCCGCGCCGCGGCGGGATGTACTTCGTGACGTTGCGCGAGAACAGCAGCAGGCCCGCGCGGTCAGAGTTCTCGACGGCCGAGAATGCGAACACCGAGGCCAGCTCCGCGGCGATGTCGCACTTGCGCCAGTCGACCGAGCCGAAGCCCATCGACGCGGAGACGTCGATCGCGATCAGCACCGTCAGGTCGCGCTCTTCGATGAACTCCTTCACGTGCGGCACGCCGGTCCGCGCCGTGACGTTCCAATCGATGGCCCGCACGTCGTCGCCGGCGATGTACTCGCGCACCTGCGAGAACTCGATCCCGCGGCCGTGAAACGCGGAGTGGTAATCGCCGGCGAAGCCGGCGCGGATGAGGCGCGCGCTCACCAGTTCGAGCTCTTTCACGCGCCGGATCAGAGGCGTTCGGAAATCGGGCGCGCGCCGCCGGAAGATCACGGCACCGCCACCGCCCCCAGCACCTGCTCCACGATCGCGTCCGCGGTCACGTTCTCCGCCGCGGCTTCGTAGCTGAGCACAAGGCGGTGGCGCAGCACGTCGGGCGCGATGCCTTTCACGTCCTCGGGGATCGCGTAGTTCCTGCCGTCGATGAACGCGTGCGCTTTGGCGACGTGCGCGAGGGCCAGCGTCGCACGCGGCGAGGCGCCGAACGAGACGTACTGCGACGGCTTCCGCGTCGCGGTGACGATCTGCACGATGTACCGGCCGATGCGCTCGTCCATGTGCGTGCGCGCGGCAAG
>DATFHJ010000440.1:0-12878 GCA_035248585.1 Thermoanaerobaculia bacterium | reverse complement strand
GGTCATCCTCCCCGGCACACTGTATGATTGTTGCCGTACCCGCCCGATGGAAAACGTCATCGCCGTAGGCCTCATCCTCCCGGAGCTCACCAAGACCGTCGCCGAGGAGCACCTCGAAGAGCTCGCCCAGCTGATCGGAAGCGCGGGCGGAACCGTCGTCGCAACGGTGATGGCCAAGCGCAACGCGCCCGACCCGGCCACATACGTCGGCAAGGGGAAAGCGGAAGAGCTGAAGCGCCTCAGCGAGCGCCACGCCGTGACGCTGATCGTGTTCGACGACGACCTGTCGCCGGCGCAGGTGCGCAATCTCGAGAAGCTGATCGGCGGCGAGCGCGCGGTGAAAGTCATCGACCGCAGCGCGCTGATCCTCGACATCTTTGCGTCGCGCGCAAAAACGCGCGAGGCCCGCACGCAGGTGGAGCTGGCGCAGCTGGAGTACATGCTGCCGCGTCTGACGCGGGCCTGGTCGCACCTCGAGCGGCAGGCCGGCGGCATCGGCACGCGCGGCGTCGGCGAGACGCAGCTCGAGCTCGACCGCCGCATCGTCCGCACGCGCATCGCGAGGCTGAAAGACGAGCTGCAGCGGATCGAGAAGACGCGCGCCACGCAGCGCAAATCGCGCGGCGCCGCATTCACCGTCGCGCTCGTCGGCTACACGAACGCCGGCAAGTCGACGCTCTTCAACCGCCTGACCCGCGGCGACACGCTGGCCATGGATCAGCTTTTCGCCACGCTCGACGCGAAGTCGCAGCGCATCGCTTACGAGATGCCGCGCGAGACCGTCGTCATCGACACCGTCGGCTTCATCCGCAAACTGCCGCACCATCTCGTGGCCTCGTTCCGCTCGACGATGGAAGAGGCGGTGGCTGCCGATCTCGTGCTGCACGTGATCGACGCCAGCCATCCGCAACACTCGGAGCAACGCGAGGTGGGCGAAGAAGTGCTCGCGGACCTCGGCGTCGACTCCGCCCGCATCGTCGACGTCTACAACAAGCTCGATCGCGTCGACGAGCACTTCCACGCGCCGCGGCGCAATTCCGTCGCCGTCTCCGCGCTGACCGGCGATCAGATCTCACAGCTCGTCGATACCATCCGCGACCGCGAGCGCGAAGGCGGCGAGCTGCTGCATCTCGAGATCCCGCACGCCGATGCGCGGCTCGTGGCACAGCTGCATGAGCGCGCCGAGGTGTACGAGCAGACGACGAACGACGAGACGGTGTCGATCGACGCGTGGGTGCCGAACGATCTCGCGTACGTCTTCAAGCCGTTCGTCGTGAGCGCGCGCAGACGCAGAGCGTCGTAGACTCTGCGGATGCGCAAATCCGCTTTCGTCCTCTGTTTCCTCGCCATCTCTGCGTTCGCGCAGGAGCGCAAAGCCACGATCCAGGTCTCGCGTCCCGAGAACAATCCTCCGGGATTGCAGCGCTGCTGCACGGCGAAGGTGTACGACGCGAAGGGAAAAGAATTCGGCGAGATCATCCGCTGGGACGATCGCTTCCAGAGCATCCAGTTGCAGGCTTGGGTGCGCTACAAATTCGCCGACGGCAGCGACACCGCGCTGCTCGTGGCGCCGGAGTCGATCACGAGCGTGCAGAGTCCGGGCGGCAGCGTCGCGCTCTTCACCACGCCCGACTGCAGCGGCAACACGATGTTCGCGATGCTCTCCTGGCCGCCGTTGACGAAACGCTATTCGATGATTCTGCCGGTCGGCAATCCGTCGACCCTCGGCTTCGCCGCAACGCAGGCCTGGCTCTGGGTCACCGACCCGCTGCCCGCGCGCGTGAGTCCCGGCGCGACGGTCTTTCACTCGCAGTGGGGCGAGCAGGGCGCCTGCGTTCCGTATCCCGCGCCCGGCTACACCGTGTCCGGCAATCCGTTCGGCGGATTCTGGATGCACCGCGAGCTGGATCTGTACACGAAGTTCGTGCGGCCGTTCTGGTCTAAGTAACCTGTGGAGCGGCGGGCTTTAGCCCGCCGAAACCGACCCGGCGGGCTAAAGCCCGCCGCTCCACTACTGCCCCCGCATCGGCAGCCGCACCGTGAACACCGACCCGTGCCCCTCCTCGCTCTGCACCATGATCACGCCGCTGTGGGCTTCGATGATGGCGCGGGCGATGTAGAGGCCGAGGCCGAGGCCGCCGTAGTAGCGGCTGGAGACGTTGCGCGCGCGGTGGAAGCGCTCGAACAGCTGCGGGATCTCGTCTTTCGGAATGCCGATGCCGTGATCGCTCACCGCCGTGAGCGCGTGTCCGTCTTCCACCAGGATGCGGACGTCGATCTCCGTCCCTTCGGGTGAGTACTTGATCGCGTTCGACAGCAGGTTGTCGACGACCTGGCGCATGCGATCGGGATCCGCCATCACCGTCAGCTCCGGCGTCGTCGTGTCGAAGCCGATCTTGCGCGTCGGATGCTGCACACGGAACGCCGACACGCGTCCTTCGATGAATCCGACCCAGCGAATGCCGGTCGGATGAATCTGCAGGCGATTGGTCTCGATGCGCGAGACGTCGAGCAACTCCGAGATCAGTCCCATCATGCGCTCGATCTCGCCGAGGACGGCATTGATGTACGTCGACCGCTCCTCGGGCGCGAGATCGTTCACGGTCTGCGCGAGCAGTTGCGAGTAGCCCTTGATCGTCGTCAGCGGAGTGCGCAGCTCGTGCGACGCGACGGAGAGAAACTCGTCCTTCTTGCGATCGAGCTCCTGCAGCGCGGTGATGTCGCGGATCACGAGGATCGCGCCGACGACGCCTTCGCTGACGATCGGCGCGGCGGCGATCGACAAGTCGAGATCGCGGCCGGTGATCAGATTCTTGCCGATGGCGAGATAGTCGGGAACGATCTGTCCGGCGAGCGCGCGCGCGTACGGCATGTCGTGGCGCGGAATGGGACGGCTCTCCGAATCGCGCAGGTTGAGGCTGACGAACGAGCCCTTCTCGACCGCCTCGGCGCGCGAGGCGAGACCGAACATGTTCAGCGCGGCCTGGTTCACGTCGACGACGTCGCCGTTCGCGTCGTAGACCCACAAACCATCGGTCATGGATCCGAGGATCGAGTCGAGCCGCGCGGAGCGCTCGGCCATCATGCTGGCGAGGTTCTCGATCTCGCGCTTCGACTTCACCTGGTCGGTGACGTCCTGCACGAGGATGGTGAGGCTCTGCGTGATGCCGGAGAAGCGCCCGCGCGCAGCGGAGATGATGCGGTTGACGTAGATGTCTTCGACGGCGAGCTCTTCGTCGACGCGCGTGTCGCCGCTTTCGGCGACGAACTTCAGAATGCGCTCGCTGCCCGGCACCACTTCGTTCGCGCGCAAACCGATGACTTTCGTGTCGAGCGCGATCTTGCCGAAGCGCGTCGCGTAGTCGAGGAAGCGCGCGTTGGCGAGCTCGAAGCGCAGCTCGTCGGCGGAGACGACGGCGATGCCGATCGGCGCCGACTCGAGCACGGCCTCGAAGCGGACGCGCGCATCGACTTCGCGGCGCGCCAGCTCTTCCGCGGCGCGGTGGCCGTCCTGGGCCATGCGCGTGAGGCGGTGAATATGGCTCGCGGCGCCGATGCGCTCCGCGACCGACTGCGCGAACTCGAGATCTTCCGCGTCGAAGTTGCGCCGCGGGTCCGACTGCGAGATGACGAGCACGCCGATGCGCTCGCCGTACGACTCGATCGGCGTGGCCACGAGCGACTCCTCGTGCAGCGCCGCCTTGATCGTGCGCTCTTCCTGATCGCGCGCGTAGTCGAGCAGCGCATCGCCGCGCACTTCGTAGAAGAGCAGCGGACGTCCGATGTGGAAGACCGTGCCGAGCAGGCCTTCGCCCGGACGATACGGGTTGTGGTCGAAATAGGCGCGGTACTGCTCGAGCTCCGGATCGATGGTCGAGAAGCCGACGAGATCGAGCATGCCGGTGCCGGTGTGATAGAGATGGATGCGGACGGTGCCGGCGACGGCGACGGCGATGCGCGAGGCAACGTCATCGAGGTTGTCGAACGCCAACTGCATCGCCGCCATCTCCAGGCCGAGGTTGGCGAGACAGCCGGCGCGGCGCCGGCGCCACGACTCGCGCTCCGCGTTCGCGCGATCCTCGGTGATGTCGCGCGCGAGCACGACCGAGCCGATGATGCGTCCTTCCTGATCGCGGATCGGCGCGGCTTTCAAGTTTACGACGCGATCGTCCTGCGCGCGCGCGTCGTGGATGAGGTAATCGGCTTTCACGACGTCGCCGTGCAGCGCGCGCATCGACGGCAGCTCGTCGGCTGCCAGCGGGCTGCCGTCGAGATTGCGGTGCCTGCTGTTGCGGATGCGTCCCTCGGAATCGGCGAGGAACAGCGCCGCCGATTCTTTCTGCGCCGCGGCGTTCATCCGTTCGAGATGGCCCTTCGCGTCGTAGATCGCCGCGGACTCGGGGATCTGATCGAGGATCGCGTTCACCTTCGCCATCTCGCGGACGGCGCGGTTGTGCAGCAGCGTGTTGTTCAACGCGAGCGTCGCGTAGCGGCCGATCTCGCTGAACAGCGCGATCTCTTCCTCCGACCACTCCCGCGGCGCGTCGCACATGTGCAGCCCGAACGCCCACGGCTCTTCTTCGCGCGGCCGCAGGACCTGCACGATCATCGAGCGGACGTCGAAACGCTTCGCCAGCACCGGATCGAGATCGGGATCGCCTTCCAGCAGCACGACCGGCTGCGGCGACTCCATCGCCCGGCGAATGAGATTGTGCCCCGTCGACAGCGGGATCGGCCCCTTGTCCTGCGGGTCGCCCTCGCATCCCGGCGCGGAGACGATGTACGCCACGCGCGCGAACTCGGTCGTCTCGTTGATCGGATGCAGCAGCCACCCGCGGTCGGCGTGAAACTCCTCGCGGGTGATGCTGACGATGCGCCGCAGTACTTCCCGCAGCTCGAGCGTGCCGGTGAATGCCTCGAGGATGCTCGTGAGGAATCGATAGCGCTCTTCGGTCGAGAACTTCGCGGGCGCGAGCGCGTTCGCCGCGTGCTCCGCAGCATCGGTGAGGACCTGATTGGCCATTGGACTTCCGCGAGTCATGCTAACAGAGCAGAATGCGATTTATGTCGAAACGCTCGTTCGATGATCTCGTGCAATTGATGACCACGCTGCGCGGCCCGAATGGCTGCCCGTGGGATCGCAAGCAGACGCTGCCCGATCTCAAACCGTACGTGATCGAAGAGGCATACGAAGTGGTCGATGCGATCGATCGCGATGACCGTTCGGGTCTGGCCGAAGAGGTGGGCGATCTGCTGCTCGAGGCCGTGTTCATTGCCGAGATCACGCGCGAAGAAGGCACGTTCGACGTTTACGACTCGATCACCGCGATTCATGACAAGCTCGTGCGCCGCCACCCGCACGTCTTCGGCGACGTCGTCGCCGGCGACGCGGAAGAAGTGCTCGTCAATTGGGAAAAGCTGAAGAGCGCCGAGCGTAAGGCGGAGAACAAGAGCGTGCTCTCCGGCGTGCCGCGGTCGCTGCCGGCGCTCCTGAAAGCGGGACGGCTCACGGAAAAAGCGGCGCGCGTGGGCTTCGACTGGCGCCGCACGGAAGACGTGTTCGACAAGCTCGACGAAGAAGTGGGCGAGCTGCGCGAAGCGGTGGCGTCGGGCGACACGGCGAAGATGCAGGACGAGATCGGCGATCTGTTGTTCACGATCGCGAACATCGCCCGGAAGCTGAGCGTGAATCCGGAGGAATCGCTGCAGTCGACGAACCGCAAATTCATGAGCCGCTTCGAGTCGATGGAAGCGACGGTGCACGGGCGCGGACAGAATCTCGATCAGCTCACGCTCGAGGAGATGGATCAGCTTTGGGACGAGGCAAAGGCCGCCGAGCGGGCCTGATCGCGGCTTGCGTCATCGCGATCATTGCCGTGCACGACTACGCCGTTCCGCGCGGCCGCAGCTTCGCCGCGCGCGGCGCGATCTTCGCCATCGATGAATATCGCGCACACGTCTCGCCGCATCTGCGCCGCTACGCGACCTGCCGCTTCAAACCCTCTTGCTCGCTTTACGGCCGCGAGTCGATCCGGAAGCATGGCTTTTTGCGGGGCGCGGCGAAGACGGCGTGGCGCGTCGCGCGCTGCGCGCCGTGGACGAAGCCGGGGACGGTTGATCTTCCCTAGACGGGCAGAGATCGTTCACCACGCACACGGCGCACTGCGGCTTGCGCGCGTCGCACGTGTCGCGGCCGTGATAGATCAGCCGATGCGCGAAGCTCGTCCACTTGCTGCGCGGCAGCAGCGGCATCAGATCCTCTTCGATCTTTTCGGGATCGGCGTTCGCTGTTAGGCCGAGGCGGCCGGACACGCGGTTCACGTGCGTGTCGACGACGATGCCGACCGGCGTCTGAAACGCATTGCCCAGCACGACATTCGCGGTCTTGCGTCCGACGCCGGGCAGCGCCGTCAGCTCGCCCATCGTGCGCGGCACCTCGCCGCCGTGGCGCTCGACAATCGCCTTCGAGCAGTGGATCACCGCCTTGGCCTTGTTGCGGAAGAAGCCGGTCTGCCGCACGTCCGTCTCCATCTCCACCTGATCGGCGTTCGCAAAGGCCCGCGCGTTCGGGTATTTGCGGAAGAGCGACTTCGTGACGATGTTGACGCGCGCGTCGGTGGACTGCGCCGAGAGAATCGTAGCGATCAGCAGCTCGAACGCGTTCGTGAAGTCGAGTGAGCACTTGGCGTCCGGATACTTTTTTTCCAGCCGTTTGTTGACTTCGGTCGCGCGCGCTTTCAGGTCGGCCATCGGCATAGAATCCTCTCATGACCACCACCCTTCCCGCCGCCCGAACGATCCGCGCGCCGCGCGGCACCTCCCTCAACACCCTCGGCTGGCCGCAGGAGGCCGCGCTGCGGATGCTGATGAACAACCTCGACCCCGAGGTCGCCGAACGGCCGGAGCAGCTCATCGTGTATGGCGGGATCGGGAAGGCGGCGCGGAACTGGGAGTGCTACGACGCGATCGTGGCGACGCTGAAGCGGCTGAAGAGCGACGAGACGCTGCTCGTGCAGTCGGGCAAGCCGGCGGGCGTGTTCCGCACGCACGAGCACGCGCCGCGCGTCCTGATCGCGAACTCGAACCTCGTTCCGCACTGGGGCACGTGGGACGAGTTCCGCCGCCTCGACGCGCTGGGGCTGACGATGTACGGCCAGATGACGGCCGGCTCGTGGATCTACATCGGCACGCAGGGCATTCTGCAGGGCACGTACGAGTGCTTCGCCGCGGTGGCGAAGAAGCACTTCGGCGACTCGCTGCGCGGCAAGCTGGTCGTGACGGCGGGGCTGGGCGGGATGGGTGGCGCGCAGCCGCTGGCGGCGACGATGAACGAGGCCACGGCGCTGGTGGCGGAGGTAGATCGCACGCGCATTCAGCGGCGAATCGACAAGCGCTACCTCGATGAAGAAGCGCCGTCGCTCGATGCCGCGATTGCGCGGGCACTCGAGGCGCGCGATCGCGGCGAGGCGGTCTCGATCGGGGTGGTCGCGAATGCCGTGGAACTGCTCGAAGCGCTGATTGCGCGAGGAATCGTTCCCGATGTCCTCACCGATCAGACCTCGGCACATGACGAATTAGAAGGCTACGTTCCGCTGCTCAGTTATGACGATGCTTTAGCGCTACGCAAAAGTGATCCACAAAAATACATCGAATTATCGTACGAGGCGATGGCGCGGCACATGCGGGCGATGCTCGAGCTGCAGAACCGCGGAGCGATCGCGTTCGACTACGGCAACAACCTCCGCGGCCAGGCGCAGAAGGCCGGCGTGCACGACGCGTTCGATGTCGGCGGCTTCGTACCGCTGTTCATCCGCCCGCTGTTCTGCGAGGGGAAGGGACCGTTCCGCTGGGCCGCGCTGTCCGGCGATCCGAACGATCTCTTTGTGACGGACGAAGCGATTCTCGAGCTCTTCCCGCACGACGCCGCGCTGCATCGCTGGATCCGCATGGCCCAGAAGCGCGTCGAGTTCCAGGGACTGCCGGCCCGCATCTGCTGGCTCGGCTACGGCGAGCGCGATAAGGCGGGACTACTGTTCAATCGTCTCGTTGCGGAGAAGAAGGTGTCCGCGCCGATCGTGATCGGCCGCGATCATCTCGACGCCGGCTCCGTCGCCTCGCCGAATCGCGAGACCGAGGCGATGAAGGACGGCTCGGACGCGATCGCGGACTGGCCGATTCTCAACGCGTTGCTCAACACCGCGTCGGGCGCGACGTGGGTGTCGGTGCACCACGGCGGCGGCGTCGGCATCGGCTACTCGCTGCACGCCGGCATGGTCATCGTCGCCGACGGCACCGAGGCCGCGGCGGAACGGCTGCGCCGCGTGCTCACCTGCGACCCGGGCACGGGCGTGATGCGCCACGCCGACGCCGGCTACAGCGAAGCGATCGAGGTGGCGAGGGAGCGCGGGGTGGATTTGCCGATGGTGAAATGAGGATCCGGCCGTCGAAGAAACCGAGCATTCCTGTGTCGCTCGATCTGCGGATCGAGCAGCAGCAGAAGAGCTTGTGGTGTTGGGTTGCCGTATCAGTCAGCGTGAAGCGGTTCTACACGACTGCAACAATCCACCAATGCGAGCAGGCGAGCTCGCAGAATGACGGCAAGCCGTGCTGCGACGATCCCGACGCTTGCAATGTGAAGGACGGATATCTCATGGCCGCCCTTCAGAGGCTCGGCGTGTTTCGGCAACTTGTGGAGGACAGCGTGCCGTTTGAGTTGCTCGCCGCCGAGATTGCGCAAAAGCGTCCGGTCTGCTGCCGCATCGAGTGGCGCGACCGAACCGGACACTTCGTATGCATCGACGGCTACGACGGTCGCGCTCTCTTCGTGAAGGATCCATGGGACGGCGCGTTCTTGCGCGTACCCTACGATGAATTCAAAACGCGCTACCGCGGCTCCGGTCGCTGGACGCATACCTATCTGACGACACCATGATCCGAGCACCGCAAGCTCCGCCAGAAGTCCTCGCCGTTTTGCATAAAGAGCGCGGAGATGGCGCGCGCGAACAAGCACTGCGTGTGGGTGCTCATCAAGTCTTCACCGCCACACTCACCGACGTCCTCGAGCGTCGCGTGCTTGCCGCCGCGCAGGCAACGTCATGGCGCGACGTCGCCGGCACGAGCGCCGCGGAGGTCGCGCCTCGCGAAGGCGAGTATGTGCTCACATCAATCAATGAAGGTCCTTTCGCTACCGCCACCCACGACGCGCTCGACCGCGCACGCCAACTGGAAGGCGACTACGAGTTGCGCGTGCTCACCATCCCTTCGCTGTACCTGTTCGCGTTATGGCTGCACGGCGAGAACGACGTCGTCATTCCCATGGACCCGGCACCGACTGGGTTGAATGCGAACGAGCCTTACAACGAGGTTCGCCTCACCGAGGCTTTGCGTCCGCTCGCGGAGCGCCGCTCGACGGAGCCGCTGGTCTGAGCTTCGCCAGCAGCCGTTTCGCCTCGGCGGCATGCGCGAGGGTCTTGCCGCGCAAGTACTCCTGCAACGCCGCGCGTCCGCGCTCGACCTGACACGTGCAGAACGCGGCCGTCCGTCCGATCTCGTACGAGTCCCGCAGCTCCTCGAACATCGCGAACGCCTCGTCCCACTGCTGCGTCTCCTGCGACAGCCAGCCGAGCCACTGCATCGCCAGCGCCTTCGTGGACGGCTCTTTCGCCGTGCGCACCGCTTCGCGCAGCTCGCGCCGCGCCGGGCCGTACTCCTTCTTCGCCTTGTACGCGATGTAGCCGCGCGCGAATGCGCCGAGGGGTGCGTCGTGTTTGGCGATCTCCGCGGCCTGCGCGCGCGCCTCGTCTTCGTCGCCACCGACGATGCGCGGCGAGGTGACGTGGAAGCGCACGAGATCGAGACGCACCTGCACGTTGCCGGGATCGAGCCGCAACGCCTTGTCGAGCGACTCTTTGATGTCGAATCCGAGCATCAGCAAACGAATCGGGTTCGTGGTTTGCTGTGCATTCGCCATCAACGCCCGGGCCCGGCGATGTTCGACGGCCGCCTGGTCCGGCGTCCCCGCAAAAACGGAGAGGGAGAGGAAGGCGAATACGATGAGCCCGGACCCTGTTCTCAATCAGTCCTCGTACGTGCATACTACGCGCGCGCAAACCCCTGGAGGTGCTGTCATTCAAGAAGTTCGCGAAAAAGACTGGGTGAATATTCTTTTCCTCACCCTCACTCCTGTGCTCGGCATCGCCGGCACTGCCGCCTGGACGTGGTACCGCGGTTTTCAGCTTTGGATGCCGCTCCTGACGATCGGCCTTTACCTCGCCGTCGGCATGTCCATCTGCGCCGGCTACCACCGCTTCTTCTCTCATAAGAGCTACGAGGCCTCGCCGCTGGTGCAGGTCTTTTACGCGTTCTTCGGCGCGATGGCGGCGCAGAACTCGATCCTCTGGTGGTCGGCGCAGCATCGCGTGCATCACAAGTACGCGGACAAGGATTGGGATCCGTACAACATCCGCCGCGGCTTCTGGTTCGCGCACATCCTCTGGATTTTCTACAAGAACGAAGAGAAGCCGGACGCGTTCGACAACTCGCCCGATCTCCTCGCGAACAAGATCGTGATGTGGCAGCACCGCTGGCACAAAGCGATCCTGATCCTTGGCGGCTTCGGCATCCCGACGCTGATCGGCGCCGCGTTCGGCAATCCGATCGCCGGGCTGCTGTGGGGCGGCTTCACGCGCATCGCCGTCATTTACCACACCACGTTCTTCGTGAACTCACTCGCGCATTACCTCGGCAAGCCCGTCTTCAACGCCGAGGCTTCGGCGCGCGACAACTGGCTCGTCGCGCTGGTCACGCTCGGCGAGGGCTATCACTCCTTCCATCACCGCTTTCCCGCCGACTTCCGCAACGGCATCCAGTGGTATCACTGGGAGCCGGCGAAGTGGTGGATCCGCGGACTGCGCTGGATCGGGCTGGCGACTGGATTGATCTCCACGCCGCCGCCGCAGATCGAGCAGGCGCGCATGCGCGCCGCGCTGCGCATCGTCGAGCCGAAGATGGCCGAGAGCACGTCGCTCGTCGACGAAGCGAAACGGCGTCTTCGCGCCGCGTCGCATCATCTCGAGAAAGCGATGACGATGTGGAAGCGCGCCCTCGAACAGCGCGCGCAGGGCAGTTCGTGGCGCAAGACCCGACGCGCGGCGCGGCTGCACGTGCGCCGCTCGCGCAAACAGTGGAAGCTTGCCGTCCGCATGCTGCAGGCGGCCTAACTCACTTCGCTTTCAGTTTTTTGAGCGCGCGTTGCGCGTCGCGCCCCTGGCGCGGACAGACGCAGCGCTGCTCCCACACGGACTGGTAGAGCGCGATCGCAGCGTCGATCGCGCCCGCTTCCGCTTTCGTGCGCGCTTCGTCAAGCATCGTTTCCGCCGCGGAGACGCGGTGATCGAGCTCTTCGCGCACCAGCTCCTCGACCGCGGCGACGACGAGCGCGCCTTCTTCATTGTCGACGCGCCCGAGAACGTGGCCTTCGCCGTCCGTGAGAATCGCCACCGGCAGCGCCTCGCCGGCTTCGAGCTTGACGAGCATCGCGTCGTCATCGGAGCGGACGACGCGCATGGCGACGCATTGCGAGGAGTACAGCGTCAGCTCGTCGGACGTGAGGAGCTCGGAGCGGCGAACTTCGTCGCGGGACGCGGGGATCCAGAAGAGGACGAGCGGTGCCTGCACGTCATCGCCCGGCTCGACGACTTTCCACGGAACGAGCGAGAGATGAGGAGAGTCGCCCGGCGATGCCTGGATGCCGGTCAAAGCCAAGGCGAGGGCGGCGGCCCAGCGCACCCAGCGCTGCATCGTTGTTCTCTCGTCGTTACCCGGTGAGCGGCGGGATTATACGCCGGGGTAGAATCCGCGACGATTCCAGTCCAACTGTTCATGGAAGCATCCCGGTCCTCGTTCGGTCGCTACGAAGTCCTCGGCGCCATTGGTGAAGGCGGTATGGGTGAGGTGTACGTCGCGCGCGATCCGTCGCTGGGACGGCGCGTGGCGATCAAGAAGCTTCCGCCGCGCCTGGCCACCGACCGCGACACGCTCGCGCGCTTCACGCACGAGGCGCGGTCTGCGTCGGCGCTGAATCATCCGAACATCGTCACGATTCACGAAGTCGGCACCACCGACGGCGGGCCGTACATCGTGATGGAGTACATCGAAGGCGCCGACCTTCGGTCGATGGTGCGCGACGGACCGCTGCCGGTGCGGCGCGTGCTCGACATCGGAACGCAGATCGCCGATGGCCTCGCGGCCGCGCACGAGCGCGGCATCGTGCATCGCGATCTCAAGCCCGAGAACATCATGCTCACGAAGGACGGGTTCGTGAAGATCCTCGACTTCGGCCTCGCGAAGACCGTGACGCCGCAGAAGGACGGCAGCGGCACGCTCGAACTGGAAATGCCGGGCACGAATCCCGGCACGATCCTCGGCACGGTCGGCTACATGTCGCCCGAACAGGCGACGGGAAAACGCCTCGACTTCCGCTCCGACCAGTTCGCGCTCGGGTCGATCCTCTACGAGCTCGCGACGGGCAAGCCGGCGTTCGAAGCGGAGAACGCGATCGATACGCTGTCCGCGATCCTGCACGACAATCCCACGCCGCTCACGCGCGCGAACCCCCGCGCGCCCGTGCAGCTGTCGGAGATCATCCGCCGGCTGCTGCAGAAGCAACCCGACGGCCGCTACGCGTCGACGCGCGACCTCGCCCACGAGCTGCGTCTACTGCGCGATCGCATCGTCGCGGAGGAGAGCGGATTTCACACGAGCGCTTCGCGGCACGCATTTCGATCGAAGCGCCTCGCCGCCATCCTTGCCGCCGCCGGTCTGGCCGCCGTCCTCGTGGCCGTCTTCTTCATCAACCGCCCACCCGCACCTTCGGCCTC
>DATFHJ010000439.1:0-11008 GCA_035248585.1 Thermoanaerobaculia bacterium | reverse complement strand
CTTCAGCAAATCGGCGTCCTCACTGTCGCCGTCGCAGGCCGCGCTGCTCGCCGGCTCGCTGCCGAATCCGCGGGTGATGAATCCCGGAAGTCCGAACAAGCGGTTGCGCTGGCGCCAGCGCATGATCCTCTCGCGCATGCGGCGCTGGGGCTATCTCTTCGAGCGCCAGGTGCTCGCCGAGAAAAAGCCGGAGCCGGAAGCGACGACCACGACGGCGCTCGATACCGCATCGACGACGCCGGTGACGGATACCGATCTGCCGCCGCAGGAAACGACGACCGACACGACCGCGACCGATACCGCGGCGAGCGATACGGTTGCGACCGACAGCGCTTCGTCCGATACTGGAACGACCGATACGACAGGGACTCCGCCGAACGGTTGACGTTGTTTTTGCGTCGGGCGCAACAAAACAACGTCCGCTTTTTCAGGAGCTTGCTTCGTCACGGTCGAATCTGGTCTGGCTTTTGCCCTAACGCTGGACGTTGTGAAGGTTTCGCACGAGATTCGGACCGTCTGCGATTGTCAGCGTCACGCGCGCAAACGCGACCGCTGGCGCCGCGTGATCCGCTACGCCACGCGCGGCGTGGCCGTGCTGGCGACCGTGCCGTTCGCCTACTTTTTCGACATCCCGACGAAGGCGATGAATCTCAACGTTGCCGTGCGCGCGAAGATCAACGAGTCGCGCTCGCGGCTTCCGGTGTTCACTTCGCCCGCGACGCGCGAGCAATTCATCTCCACGACCGCCGTGCAGCAGGTCGCGGTGACGATGGATGCGTTCAAGGAACACTACTTCCGCACGCAGGTGCCGTACGGCTCGATCATCTATCGCGAGGCCATGAAGAACGGTCTCGCGCCGGAGCTCGTCGCGGCGATGGTGCACACGGAATCGGATTTCCGGCCGGAGCTCGTATCGAATCGCAGTGCACAAGGATTGATGCAGATCATTCCCGAGACGGCGCGCGACATCGGGCTGGCGAACGTCTTCGACCCCGCGGAAAACATCGCCGCCGGCACGAAGTACTACCGCTATCTCCTGAACCGTTTCTCCGACGAGCGCATCGCCCTGGCCGCCTACAACGCCGGCGAGGGGAAAGTGGAGCGCTGCGGCTGCGTCCCGCAGATCGCCGAGACGACGTCGTACATCGAGAAGGTGAACATCCGCGCCAGCCGCTACCGCCAGCGCGTCCGCAACGGGTACCTGGCGATGGCTCGCATTCGCGCGGACGCCGTGCACTGACGTTACAATCCCTGCATGCAGCAGCCGCGCGGCGACGAACGGCGTGAATTTCAGCGCCTCAATCTCACCTCGCCCATCGAAGCGACCTTCGGTTCCGCGCCGGTCGTGATCAACGAAGTCGGCATTCTCGGCGCGCGCATCCTTTCCGAGGTGCCGCTGGCTTCCGATCGCGGCGATCTGCGTTTTTCGTTCGAAGGTCAGCCGATCGTGATGCGCTGCGAGGTCGTGCGCACCATCGGCTCGGAATCGGGCCTGCGCTTTCTCGCCGCGCTCGAAGACTCCGGCGATCGCCTGCGCGACATGCTCTCGCGGCTCGTGACGAAGGCGCTCGAGTCGCGATACGACAACTCCGCCACGCGCCTGAAGATCCGGCAGATGGTGGACGGCGACAAGACCGTGCGCGGCACCGACGCAAACTTCATCAGCTATCGCCTCGAGGACGGCGCGTGGAAACGGCGCCATGTCTTCCTGCCCGAGCAGCCGTCAATGGGATTCACGGTCGCGCGCGGCGAAGATCAGGACGAAATGCGGCGCCTCTGCGAAGTCTTCGAGGCGTCGGACGACGAAGGGCGGCGGCTCATCCGCCTCTTCGCGGAGCTCAGCGTCAGTAGCGCGCTGAAGATTCCTCCGTCGCACTGACGGACAGTTGCGCCGCCGGCAGCGTGAAGCGGAACTGCGTTCCCTGGCCCGGCTGGCTCTCCGCCCAGATCTCGCCGCCGTGTGATTCGACGATGCCCTTCACGATCGCGAGACCGAGGCCCGCGCCGAGGCGCTCGGCGCGCTTGGCCTGCCAATAGGGAGTGAAAATGTGGCCGATGTGCTCCTTCGGAATTCCGGGGCCGGTGTCGGCGATGGTGAACAGCACCCCGTCGGGATGCGGCTCCGCGCTGACGCGGATCGTGCCGCCCGGAGGCGTGAACTTCAGCGAGTTGCCGATCAGGTTCGACAGCACCTGCATCACGCGATGATGATCGGCGAACACCGCCTCGACGCCGCGCCGGCTATCGGCCTCGATCGACACGCCGGCCACCGCCGCCTGCGCGCGAAACAGTTCCTGCGCCTCGGTGAGCAGCCCGTTTACGCTCACGGGCGCCGGCTCGATCGGCAGCCGCTTGCCGCCTTCGAGTCGCGTGACGTCGAGGAGATCGGCGATGAGGCGGTTCATCCGCTGCGCCGAGACCTGCATCGTCTCGATCTGTTCGCGATCCTCACCCGATAGCGTCTCCGACTCCAGCAGCAGCGAGGAGCCGAGCGTGATCGCGCTGAGCGGATTGCGGAGATCGTGCGACACGATCGCCAGCACTTCCTCGCGCGCGCGCACGGCCTGCTGCGATTCGAGGTAGAGGCGCGCGTTGTCGATGGCCAGCGACGCGCGCCGCGAGAGATCGAGAAACAGCGGAAGATCGTCGGACGTGAACGGCTTCGACGCCGGCGATACCGCGCCGACGATGCCGATCGTCTGCCCGCGGCTCACCAGCGGCAGAAAGACGAGCGTGCGCGTGCCGCCGTCGCGAACTCCCGTCACGTATGCGAACAGCGGCGACGTCGCGCCGACGAGCGCCGGCTCGCCGGAGCGGATGATGTGAATCAGCGGCTCGGGGATGTCGTGCTGCGCGCTGCCGACCATCGGCGCGAGCGTCGCTTCATCCTCCGGATTGCGATGCGCGATCGTCGCGCGCCGCAGCGTCCCTTCGGAGTCCGTCATGTCGACGACGCACATCTCCGCGAGATTCGGCACGATGAGGCGTGCCAGCGAATGGATCGTCTGCTCGTAATCGAGCGACGCCGCGAGTTGGTCGCCCACCGCCGCCAGGAATGCCGTCCGCCGCTCTTCGCGCTCGGCGGTTGCGCGAGCGGTCTTCGCCTCCGCGGCATCGCGCTCCGCTTCCTGCCGCCGGCGCATGGCTTCGCGCGCGAGGAGGCGCATCTGCCGCCCGAGGCCCGCGACCAGCATTGCCGAGATCAGCGCCAGCGCGCTGAGGATGATCGTGATCGAGAGGTTGAGCCGGTCCGCTTCGCGAATGCGCCGCAGGCGCGACTCGATGCCGAGCTGCAGCTCGAGCTCGAGATCCGAGGCGGCATCGAGCGAGCTTTCGTACGCGGCGTGTGCTTCGAAGAGCCGCGCCAGGAACACTTCCGCGGGCCATTTTCGTTCGACGAATTCGCCGCGGCGGACGGCATCGTGCCAGCGGCTGCTCTGCACGAAGACCTTGGTGAGATTCGCGCCGAGGTCGTCGTTCCTGAGGCGCGGCAGAAGCGTCATCAGGTCGCGCCGCTTCGATTCCTCGCTCTCGACGAGCTTGTAGAACGCGGTGCGGTACTGGCCTTGTCCGGTGAATTGATAGGCGATGATCTGATCGAGCTCGCCGGCAAGATCGACCTGGATCTGATTCGCCGCGCGGCGCGCCGGCTCGGCCACGCTCGTGATCTCGGCGCGCATCCGCGCCGTCTTGTTGCGCACGACCAGCGGCAGGATGACGAGCGAGAGCAACGACGCGATGATGAAGACGACCGGCACCACGGTCGTCCACGTGCTCTCCGGTCCGACGCGCCAGATGCTGCGCCGGTTTCCTTCCGCCGGTTTCATGATTCTCTTGCGTGCCGCAGCAAACCGCTTACCATGCCGTAATTCCACCATGCTGCCCGACGAACGCCGCGCCTTTCAACGCCTTCGCCTGACCAAGCCGATCCTCGCCCTCGCCCGCGGCGCGAATGCGCTGATCCTCGACATCGGCGCGAGCGGCGCGCTGATCGAACATTATGGCCGGGCCACGCCCGGCGAGCCGCTGCAACTGTCGTTTCGCTGGAAGGGGAAGTCGATCGAGTTCGCCGCGGAGGTCGTGCACTCCGAGATCGTGCGCGCGCCCGGCGGCGACGGCGCGAGCGACGTGTCGCACTCGGGCCTGCGATTCATCAAGCCGGCCGGCGACTCCGCGGAGCAGCTGAAAGACTTCATCGCCACGTTCGTCGGACGCGTGCTCGCGGCGCAGAGGGCGAATGCGGCCGGCACGATCGCTCCGGACGAGACGGTGCTCGAGCAGCTCGGCCACGCGCGGCGCACGCGGATGACCGGCTACATCACGCACCGGCTCAAGGACGGGCGATGGTGGCGGATCCCGACGCGCTCGGCGGTGCAGCCGCTCGACGGATTCACGGTCGCCGCGTACGAGGACGACGAGGAAGTGGCCGCGCTCTGCCAGTCGTACGAAAGCGCGGACGAGGAAGGGCGGCGGCTGATCCGCATGGTGGCGGAGCTGAGTGTGATGCCTTAGCGAAGGAGTGAGCGCATGCTGTCGACGACCACGTCGGCGGCGGAGAGGTCCTGCCGCACCGCGGCGCGCGGATTGCGGACGGCGATGCAGTACATGCCGGCGCGTTTCGCCGCCAGCACGCCGACCGCGGAGTCTTCGAACACGATGCAATCCTTCGGCGCGACGCCGAGTTTCTGCGCGGTGATCAGGAATCCCTGAGGATCGGGCTTTCCGCGCTGCACTTCGCTTCCGTCGACGATCAGCGTGAACGCGCCGCGCAATTCGAATCGTTCGAGAATCAGCTCGATCGCATCGCGCTGCGCGGAGGTCGTGATCGCCAGCGGGATGCCGCGCTCGCGCAACGCGTGAATCATCTCCCGCACGCCCGGCATCAGCTCGAGGTCCGCGGTGCGGCAGATGTCCATGAGCAGCTGTTGCCGCCGCGCCATCAGCGCGTCGACGGAGGGGCTCCAGCCAAAGTGCGCGCGGATGTCGCTGATCTCGTCGATCACGCGCCGGCCGGAGACGATGATGCCGGCCGGAATCTCCGCGTAGTCGGCGTCCAGCTCGCGGCAAAGCGCCATGACCGCGGCCTCGTGCTGCGGCTCGAGATCGACCATCGTTTCGTCGAAGTCGAAAAGCGCCGCGGCGATGGTACTGTCGACCCGTGGATCCGGAATTTCAAGATGCACTGTTGAAAGTCCTCGCCACCGGCGCCGGCATCATGGCCGTGGCCACGACGGTGCTGGTGCTGGTCTTCCGGCGCTTCGGAAAAAAGTCGCACCCCGCACTCGTCGCCGCGCTCATCGCATTCATTTTCGTTTGCTGCCTGGCGCTGTTTCTCGCAGCTCGCGAATGAGCGCCTCCGACTGCTCGCCAAGCCGCGGCGCTGCACTGCGCACCGGCAACCGCTGGCCGTCGTAGCGCACCGGATTCAACACGACCTCGTACTCGCCGGCATCGCCGATCATCGGCCACGTGATCTCGCCGCGCAGCGCTTCCCGCACGCCGTTCACGAGCGAGCACGGAATCGCCGCCGCGCGGCAGCGCGCGATCCAGACATCCGCCGGCTGCGTTTTGAAGATCGCTTCGAGCATCGGAACGAGCACGCCGCGATTCGTCACGCGCGCGGCATTCGTCGCGAACCGTTCGTCGCTCGCGAGCTCGGGTTTCTCGATGACGCGTTCACAGAGCAGACGGTAGTGACGCTCGGTCGCGCTGCCGAGAGCGAACGCGCGGTCGCTTGCGTGAAAGACCTGGTACGGGACGATCGAGGGATGGCCGTTTCCGTAGCGCCGCGCTTCCTCGCCGGTGATGAGCGCGGCCTGCGCGACGTGCACGAGCGAGGCGATGGTGGCGCCGTAGAGCGAGACCTCGATGCGCGCTCCGCGGCCGCCGCGCTCGCGCGCGAAGAGCGCCGCGCAGATCGCGCCGTGGGCGTAGTGCGCGGTGATGACGTCCGTCAGCGCGACGCCGGTCTTCATCGGCTCGCCGTCCGCCTCGCCGGTGATCGACATCAAGCCGCCGCCGGCCTGCGTGAGGAGGTCGTAGCCGGGCGTGTTCGCTTCGCTCGTGTCGCCGTCGTAGCCGGTGATGGAGCAGTGGATCTTGTCCGCGCCGATCTCCGGCAGCAGCGCCGCGCGCTGCGCGGGGAGGAAGTTGTCGAGGATCACGTCCGCGCGCTCGACGAGCAGCCGCGCGAGCTCCGCGCCTTCGTCCGTCCGCAGATCGATGGCCAGCGATTCTTTGTTGCGGTTCAGCGAGAGAAAGTACGTGCTGATGTCGCCGAGGAAGGGCGGGCCCCAGTGGCGCGTCTCGTCGCCGCGGAGCGGCTCTTCGACTTTGATGACGCGCGCGCCCTGATCGCCGAGGATCTGGGTGCAGAGGGGGCCGGCGAGGACGCGGGAAAAGTCGGCGACGAGGATGCCGTCTAACGGAAGAGCCGTCACCGGTAGGTCGACTTCAGGGCGTCGAGGTCCGCGAGCGTCTTGCGGAGGATGCTGACGACTTTGTGGATCTCGGTGCCGTAGGTGCGCATCTCGGCATCGCAGTCCGTCATGGTGTAGACGGCTTCGTCTTTCTCGAGCCGGTCGCGCTCGAAGCGCAGCCGCTCGGTTAGCTCGTCGATCTCACTGACGAGGACGAAATGGACGTCTTTCTCGCCGAGGTACCGCTTGCATTGCGGGCAGTGGATCGACCGCTCGGTCGCTGATTCGACCAGCTCGACCACGAACTGCCGCTCGCACTGCGGACACTCGAAGACTTCGGGCAACATGTCGTTCGCTCTCTCGAAGATTGTGCCACGGGAAGCCGTTTTGCGCTGTCCCCAAGGGTGGAATGACGCTCTTGACGCTCGCGTTAGCCGCCCTGTAGCATCCCCCACCCGCGATCTTGCTGGGAGATCGTTCAATGGTAGGACAATCGGCTCTGGACCGATGAATCGGGGTTCGACTCCCTGTCTCCCAGCCACTTTTTCATCCGCGCTGATCCCGGGCCTCCTTTGTGCACGATCGCGCTGTGTGAATCTCCGCCAGCTCGATCGCAAATACCTGGGACGCGAGTCTCCGGCGCAAGACCTCCAGGTCGCGCGAACAAAGGGTGCATTCGTTTATGACGCCAGCGGCAGACGCTACATCGACTTTCTGTCGGGCTGGTGCGTCGGCAACTTCGGTTGGGACAACACGGCGATCACGAAGTCGCCGGCCCGCCGACGGCCGGATTACGTCTACCCGGAGTACTTGTATCGGCCGTGGGTGGAGCTC
Organism: Thermoanaerobaculia bacterium; assembly: GCA_035248585.1. Classification (GTDB taxonomy): domain Bacteria; phylum Acidobacteriota; class Thermoanaerobaculia; order Gp7-AA8; family Gp7-AA8; genus QHVT01. The sequence goes on along the minus strand of DATFHJ010000439.1, from coordinate 3,755 downwards.
GCTCAGCTGCTCGCTCAGATCACCCCCGGGAAACTGGAGAAGACATACCGCGCGACGGGTGGATCGGAAGCGGTCGACATCGCGCTGCAGATCGCAATGGCGTCGACCGGCCGCCGCAAGTTCGTGTCGATCGAGGGCAGCTATCACGGCAACACGGTCGGCACGGTCAGCGTGGCATCGAGCGAAGAGCGCGAGCCGTATCCGAATCTGCTGTCGAACTGCGAGACGATCTCGCCGCCCCTCGGCGATCGTGCGATTGCGCGGCTGGAGACGCTTCTGAAAAAGCGCGACGTCGCGGCGTTCATCATGGAGCCGATCAGCTGCAACCTGGCCGTGTTGGTTCCCGAAGACACATTCATGAAGCGCGCGCAGCAACTCTGCCGACGCTACGGAACGCTGTTCGTTGCCGATGAAGTGGCGTGCGGATTCGGCCGTACCGGAACGCTGTTCGCGTCGGAGCACTTCGATCTCGAACCCGACATTCTGTGTATGGGCAAGGCCATCACCGGAGGATTCGCGCCGATGGGCGCCACGATCGTCACGCGCGGCATCGCCAAATCCGTCGAAGGTGAAGTCGGCTTCTATTCAACATACGGTTGGCATCCCTCGACGGTGGACATCGCCATCCGCAACGTCCGGTGGCTGATTCGCAATCAGGCGCGCGTTCTCCGGAACGCCGTCGAAATCAGCGCCTACTTCGGCGAGCGGCTCGCGGCGATGAAGTTCGAAGGTCTGAAAGACATACGCATCCGCGGCATGGCCATCGCGGTTGAGGCAGGCGATGGTGAGGACTATGTCTCCGCCGTCACCGCTCGCTGCAACAAGAATGGCCTTCTGGTCACAACATCCGCGAATGCGATCACGATGTTTCCGCCGCTCACGCTCGATCTCCGCACCGCGAAAGCGGGACTCGACATTCTCGAGAAATCATTGCGTTAGTCATCGAACCCGTCGCCGCGATTGCACCGAAGGTTTGCAGACACGAAGCCGTGAGCGATCCGCACGTGTGTGAAACTGCGGGCCATGACGATCAGCCGCCGAACTTTTGTAAAAGCTGCCGCAGCCATCGGTGCTTCGCTCGCGTGGGTCGGACCGGCCCACGGTTCGCGCATCCAGTGGAAGGAACGCCGGGATCTCTATCCTCACGGCGTCGCCTCGGGCGATCCTGACGCGCACAGCGTCATCCTTTGGACGAGACGTCCGTTCGCCGAGGGCACACGCCAGCTCCTGACCGTCGAGGTAGCCGAGGATGATGCATTCCGCCGAGTCATTGCGCGCGCGCAGACGCCGGTCTCGAGTGTCTCGGATTGGACCGCGCGTGTTCTGATCGGCGGGCTGAAGCCGGCGCGCACGTACTGGTATCGATTCACCGACGCCGACGGAAATGGCAGCCGGGTCGGCCGCACGATCACCGCGCCATTGCCAAGCGATTCTCGCCCGGTGAACTTCGCATTCGTCAGCTGTCAGGACATCAACGAGGGCAAGCTCAACGCGTATCGCCGGATGATTTACGAAGACGAACGCGCTCCCGCCGCCGAGCAACTCGGTTTCGTTCTGCACCTCGGCGATTTCATCTATGAGGTGGTCCAGTATCCCGAAGAGGTGAAGACGCGCTATGACCGCACGATCTATGAGGTGGCGCGCTTCTCGGGGGACAGCCAGAAGATCGGCAACTTCCACATCCCGCTGAGCCTCGATGGCTACCGCGCCGTCTACAAAGGCTATCTGGTCGATCCCGACCTTCAGGACGCGCGCGCGCGCTGGCCGTTCGTCTGTATCTGGGACAACCACGAATTCTCGTGGATGGGTTGGCAAAGCATCGTCAAGGCGGGGCGGTTCGAGCGGCCTGGCCAGAGCATCAAGATCGCCGCGAATCAGGCCTGGTTCGAATACATCCCCGCGCGCATCGCTCGGCCGAACGGGTCGCTCGAACAATTCGATCCGCCCGCTGTCAAAGACGTTCCCATCACCGAGTTCGATAGCAATGGTCTGGGGGTGGAGCCGAACAACCTGGCGGCGATCAACAGCCTCAGGGGCTACCGTGCGCTGCGGTACGGTCGCAACCTCGACCTGATCATTACCGACCAGTACAGCTTTCGGAGCCCGGACCCCTTCAGCGATCCGTCTCTCGGAAAGCTGGGCGGCGACGAGTTCCCGGGAATGTTTCCGGAGTCCGAGATGCGGGCCCTCGACGGCGGCCGCGGCGTCAACGGCGGCAATCCCCCCGCGGAGATCCGGTTCAATGACGCGCATGTCCCCAACCCGCAACGGAGCGCCCCGCCGAACACGCTTCTCGGGGTGGAACAGAGAACATGGTTCAAGAACAAGCTCAAGAGCTCGACGGCGGCGTGGAAGATCTGGGGGAACTCGATGGGCGCGCTGGATGTGCGCGCCGACCCGCAGAACCTGCCCGCGGGTCTCACCAAGGAGTCCTGGCCGGCGAATGCTTACGCATGCATGGGCTCGCGTGACTTCGGAACGGCGTACGCGGAGCGCGCCGAGATCTACCAACTCGTGCGCGACGCGAAGGTTACGGGCTTCGCCATCGTCTCGGGCGACCGCCACAGCTTCTGGGCCGGATACGCGGCCGCAGAGCTTCCACCCGGCAAGTTCGAGCCGGTGGGCCTGAGCTTCGTCGGCGCGTCCCTCGTCAGTCCCGGCGCCATGGAGTCCCTCGAGCACAATGTCAAGAAGGACGCTCCGCTGCGAGCGCTGTATCTTGCGGACCGGGAGGGGGGAGCGAAGCCGGAGTGGACCTACAACATGCTGCTGAGACACGGCGTCCGTTCGTGTCTCGAATACGCAAAGAGCTTCGACCTGAAGCGCGCACGGTCGCTGTCGAACCCGAACCTCGCTCCGCACCTCGAGTTCGTCGATGCTGGAGGACACGGTTATGCAAAGGTCCAGTTGTCGGCCAACGCGATGCGCACCGAGTTCGTCTGCATCCCGCGTCCCATCACGCGCAGCGAACGGCCCGACGGCGGGCCTCTCAGGTATCGCGTCGTGCACACTGCCGCGCTCTGGAAGAGCGGAGAGCGCCCGCGGCTGAAGACGACGGTTCTCGAAGGCGACGTTGGATTGTCGATTTGAGGGACTCACGGCGCTGCTCAGACCAGATCTGAGACTACGTAAGTGAGTGGCGCCACTGCATTCGGCGTCATCCGCGCGCGGAAACTCTCAGCGTCTGCCGCAGGTACGGCGCGGTGCGGCTCGCCTTCACCTTCAGGACGTCGCGCGGAGCGCCGGCCGCGACGATGCGACCGCCCTCATCCCCCGCGCCGGGTCCCATGTCGATCATCCAGTCGCTCGCTGCGATGACCTGCATGTCGTGCTCGACGACGATGACGGTATTGCCCGCATCGACGAGGCGTTCGAGTTGCACGAGCAGACGTTCGACGTCGACGGGATGCAGGCCGGTGGTCGGTTCGTCGAGAATGTAGAGTGTGTCGGCACGCCCGACGCGCTGCAACTCCGTGGCGAGCTTGATGCGCTGTGCCTCGCCGCCGGATAACTCCGTTGCCGGCTGGCCGAGCCGCAGATATCCGAGGCCCACTTCGCGCAGGAGGGAGAGTGCGCGGTGAATGTGCTCGTCTTCGTCGAAGAACTGCCAGGCGGCGTCGACGGTCATGTCCAACACCTCGGCGACATTCCGTCCGTTGTACTCGATCTCCAGCGTCTTCTCGTTGTAGCGCGCGCCTTTGCAATCGGGACAGGGTGCGTACACGCTCGGCAGGAAAAGCAGCTCGACCATGACG
>DATFHJ010000438.1:0-34380 GCA_035248585.1 Thermoanaerobaculia bacterium | reverse complement strand
GCCGCCGTTCGCGCCGACATACGCGCGCGGTCCGAAGAGGGCTTGTTTGCCCTCCATCCAGATACTGCCTCCCGAACCGGCGCCCCAGGTGACGCCGGCGCCGAAACCATGCGCTCCGTTCGCGACGACCACGCCCGCGATCACGATGCGCGACAGCTCGTTCTCACCGGTGCCGCCGTGCAGCGCGATCGCGCCGCCGCCGCTGCCGCCGAGGTTGCAGCAGTTCGCGGAACCGCCGCCGCCGCTGCCGAGGTCCGTGGGCTTCGTGATCGAGCCATACGGGGCGTTGGTGCCGGTATCGATGCCGGCATCGCCGCCGAGTCCGGCGTAGGAACCCTGCGAGTTCGAGTCCGCGCCGCCGTTGGTGGTGTTGCCGGCGGTGCGGCCATGCGAGTCGCTGTTCGTTCCGTCGGTCGTGCTTCGCCAGCCGCCGACGTATCCGCGCTCGCTGACGTTGACGCTCGAGTCGCAGTCGACGTACGTGATGCCCTTGACGGTGAAGTCGACCTTGTATTCCTTCGTGGTCGTGGTGGCGAGCGTTTCGACGCGAGCGCCGTTGAGGACGAGCAGGTTCTCGAACGTCACCGGCAGCTGCGGCGCGAGGACCGCGGCCGAACCGACGAGGGCGACGCTCTTGCCCTGATACGTATTGATGTTGAGATCGGAGATGGCCTGCGCGCCGCTGAGAACGATGTCCGTGCGGACGACGTCGAGCGTGATCGGCAGATCGACCTGGTGCGTGGTGATGGTGTCCTTCACCGTCACGGTGATGACGACGGTTCCGGGCGCCGGCGTTCTCGCGAAGTTGAGCGTCCCGGTCCAGTCGTACGACGTGGAGGTGTCGCGCGCGCCGGTCGCGGTGACGGGCGTCGGCGTGTTCGTGGTGAACGTCACGGACGTGACGTCCTGATCGACGGCGCTGATGCGCAGCTTGAGCGCGAAGTTGTCGTAATCGGCCGGGATCGCGGCCTTGTCGATCGGGCAGAGCCAGGTGACCTTCGGCGCGTCCGGATCGTTCACGCCCTTGTACGTGACGTTGAACGTCGTCGATTTCGCGTTGTTGTTGTAGTCCTTCGCCGTGACGACGATCGGAATGCTCGTGTCGTCGGCGACCGGCGGAACCTTGATACTGGCGGAGCGGAATGTCTGCCGTCCCGTCGCCGGGTCGGTGCTCGAGGACGCGAGTGCGACCGGGTTCCCGTCGACGAAGAACGTCACGGTCTGCACGGTGGTCTCGTTGTCCTTGACCGTGGCGTCGACGGTGAACGTCTGATCCTTGAAGTACGTCGTGTTCGGCGGCGGCAGGACGTTGATGATCTGCGGCTGGATGAGATCTTCGGCGACGGCGGTCGTGGCCGTGACGGGTGCGGACGAGAGTCCGCGCACGTCGTTGACGACGGTGCTGAACGTGGCGTTCGTTCCGGGCTGCGCCGTCACCGGCAGGTCGAACGTGAACGTGGCGACCGGCCACGTGCCGTTCGCGTTGCGCGTGTACGACTGCGTCTTCGTCACCGGCACCGAGGTCGAGCCGGTCGTGAGCGGAACCGTGAACGTCATGACCACGCTCGCGAACGAGCCCTCGTCTTCGAACGTCACGCTCGCGCTGACTTTGTTCGACGGGTACGCGGAAGCCTGCAGCGGCGTGACGGCGACGTTCGCCGGTGCCGCGTTCGGCTTCACCGTCCACTGCGCCGTGGCTTTCGGCCCGCGGCGTCCGGAGGTGTCGGTGGCCTGCGCGCCCACGGTGAGCGTCGCTCCGCCCGCCGGCGCCTCGGGGCCGAGGATCTTCGCGGAGAACGGAGCCTTCGTCACCGCCGCGAACGGCGTTTCGGTGCCGTTCGCCGCGACGGTGAAGTAATCGACTTTCGCGACGTCGGTCGCGACGGAGCCGGTGGCGCTGCCGTTGTGCAGCTCGATGCGCAGCTCGTACTCCGAGCCGGAGACGAGCTGCTCGCTCGCCGGCGGATTCGTGAAGACGACGTACGGATCGACTTCGTCGAACGAGAAGAAGTGATAGGTCTGCTCACCGAGCACGTTGCCCTGCGGATCGCGAACGCCGGCGAAGACGACGCGATAGAACGACTCCGGCTCGATCGGATCGTTGTCGGCGGGCGCGATGAAGAGCGACATCAGCGTGGCCGGATCGATGAACGCACGCGCGCCGAGCTCGCGCACGATCGCGGCGGACGCGCCGCCCGGCGCGGCGAGCTTGTAGATGTGGAAGACGCCGTTGCCGCCCGTGCTCCACGGCGCGGGATCGATCGGCTCGTTGAACGTGAACTGGAACGTGGTCTCGCGCGGAACCGGGCTGGCCGGCAGCACTTTCTGCACGCGCGGCTCGGCATAGTCCGAGGTCGTGAACGAGAAGCCGCGCGTCACCGGCAGGCTGTGGCCCGTGACGTCGGTAACTCCGTTCGTGACGATGACGCGATAGAGCGTGTTGCTGCGCAGCGGGAAGCCGGTGGCCGGCTTCGGAATCGTGAGCGTGACGACGAACTTGTTGCCGGCGATCGTCTGCCAGGTGATGTTCTTGCCGGTGGCGACGCCGTCGGCGTCGAGCAGCTGGAACGTGTTGTTGTGAATCGTGCTCGTGTTCAGCGGCTCGCTGAACGTGATGGCGATCGAGGTGTCGGGCGAGACGTTCATCGAGCCGTCGGCCGGAACGATGCTCTCCAGCTGCGGCGCGGTGGCGTCGAGGCGGATGTCATCGACGGCGGCGACGCCGGACGTGGCGAAGACGGTCTTCGAGCGATAGCCGCCGACTGTGTTGTCGTCGGGTCCGATGAACGTGAGGTTGACTGCCGTGCCGGAGGTTCCGGCGGTCGGGATGCCGAGGATCGTGTAGCGGCCTTCGCCGTCCGTGCGCATCTGCGCCGTGGAGCTGTTGAAGTACGCGAAGACGAGCGTGCCGACGGACGGGCTGCCGTCCGCCTCGGAGAAGACGCGGCCGGTGACGCCGGCGAAGTTGCCGAGGGCGACCGACGCGCTCGCGGGCTGCGAGGTGCGTTGAATCGTCGTCGAGTCGGCGCCGTTGAACTTGCCGTCGACGGACGTGGCCTGGATGTAGATGCCGGTGTTGAGCGGGAGTCCGCGCGCGGTGGCGAGGCCGGCCGCGTCGGTGTAGACGGTGACGCTCTTGTTGCCGCCGGAGACCGTGACCTTCGCACCCGCCGCGGCTGCGCCGGCCTGCGTGACCGTCACGTTGACGTCGCCGTAGGCGGGCCAGACGTAGGTGGCGGGGTTGGACTGCGTTCCATACGGGAACGAGCCGCCGAGGCCGGCCGTGCGCTGCTGTCCGCCGATCTCGGTGATGGCGATGCCGTAGCCGGCGTTCTTCAGCGCGCTCGTGAAGACGAGCGGATTGCCCTGCAGCTCGCGCAGGTAATCGCAGTTGCGGACGCCGAAGGAGAACCAGCAGCGCTGCGTCACTTCGGCGGTGACGGGCGGGGCGAGGATGCCGGAGTTGCCGCCGGTGTCGTTCGGGAGATAGACGGCGAGGTGCAGCGTCTCGGTCGGCTCGAGCTCCAGATTGACGGTTCGGTGCGGATCGAGCACGGTCAGCGAGTTGTCGCGATGGGCGCGGCGATTCGACTCGGTGTCTTTCACGTCGAGCGAGAAGGCCCCTTCGCGCACGCCGTTGAAGATGAAGAAGCCGTTGACGTCGGTGGAGGAGTTGGTGGAGTAGTTCGACGCGGTGAGGCGGACGATGGCGCCGGGGATCGGCTTGTTGTTCGCCATCGGATCGGTGAACGTGCCGTCGACGACGCCGGAGAACTCGAGCTCGAGCCGCTCGGCGGCGATGCCGTTCGCGGTGACGTTGATGGTCTTCGTGCGGCTGGTCTTGCCGAGGGCCTTCGAGTACGCGGAGACGCTGTAGCTGCCGACGGGGAGCTGGCTGAACTCGACGAAGCCGGTGGCGTCGGTGCTGCCGAAGTCGAACGCGCGTCCGCCTCCGCGATAGAGGCTCACTTCCGCGTTGGCGACTTCTTTATAGGACTGGTTCGGATCGACGACGCTGATCTTCGCGCCGCCCACGCCTCCCCCGCCGCCGCTGACGGCGATGTACGCCTTCGGCGCGGCGTCGGCGCCTTCTTCATCGATGCTGCCCTGCCAATCGCCGCGCAGCTCTTCGTTGCCGGAGTCCCACGCCGTCGCGCGCAACGCGCCGACGAAGACGTTGTTGATGACGAAGCGGCCGGTGACGTCGGCGGTGAGCGGCGCGACGTTCTGGCCGAAGCTGCGGTACGGGAAGTCGAGCTCGCGCAGGTAGAACTTCGCCAGCGGCACCGGCGCGTTGTCGGAGAGATCGTTCGGCGTGTTGTCCGGAACGTTGTTCGCGGGGTTGTTCGGGTCGTACGTCTTGTAGTCGCGGTAGACGACGCGGCCGTCGACGAAGCCGCGCTTGCGCAGCACGACGGCCATGTTGTCGACCGAGCCTCCGTTCGGCGGCGTGTAGGCGACGGAGAAGCCGGCGCGGTAGATGCCGCTCTGTGTCACCTGCGCGGTGACGGTGACGGCGGTGCTCGACGGCTGGTCCTGGAACTCGAAGCGGCCGTCGGGCCCGGTGATCTTCGGACCGGGATCGCTGCGGCCGTTGTAGATCGTGACGGTGGCGCCGGCGATCGGCGTGACGCCGTCGATGGCGTACACGGTTCCCCGCACGGTGGCGAGCGTGTTGAGCTGCAGCGTGTGGTTGTTCAGCGCGCCGTCGTACGCGAGCTGCGCTCCGACGGCGGCATAGCCGTATTGCGGATGCGCGCTGGCGGCGTTGTAGCCGGAGAGCGCGGGAATCGACGTGAACACCGCGTAGTCGGCTTCGCCGTTCTTGTCGGTCGACTGCGTGAGCGTGAGCGACTCGGTGCCCTGCTCCTGCTCGCTCCAGACGCCGTATGTGAGATTGACGGGCGTGATGAGATCGAACTGCGAGCGCACTTTCACGCGCACCGTTCCCTGTCCGGGAAGGCGCAGCGCGAGCGCGGCGACGTGGCCGTTGAACTCGACCTTCGACGAGCCGCTGGTCAGCTGATCGCCATACGGCCGCGGGTCGGTGCCGCTCGGCGGACGCGTGCCTTTCGGCACCGCCCAGATGTTGTACTTCACGCCGACCGGCACGTTCTTCAGTTCGTACACGCCGGCGGAGACTTCCGGCAGCACGTCGGGCGGGAAGCCGGGAACGATGACGCGATATCCCGGGACGGGGTTGCCGGCCGCGTTGAGCAGGCGCACGCGAATCGTGCCGCTGCCGCGATCCGTCGCGTTGATGAAGATCGACATCGAGTTCGCCGCCGGCAGCTCGTTCAGCGTCGGGACGTCCGAGGTCTTCACGCGCTGCGTGGCCGGGTCGTATGCCGTGATGCCGCGGCCTGCGAAGGTGGTCGGAATCTCGTCGTAGGTGAACACGCCCTGCGCGTCCGCCGTGACGATGCGGTAGTTCGAGATCTTCACCAGCGCGCCGGCCACGCGCTCGTACTGGCCCGGCTGCAGCGGGTTCTCGCGCCACACGGTGCCGGTGAGCGAGGCGTATTTTTCGGTCGAAGGAACGGAGAGCAGGAGGTCGGCCTGCTTCACTTCGTCCGCTTTCAAATCGAAGTCGAGCGCGATCGCGGTCCGCGAGACGGACCATTCCGACGCGAGCAGCGTCACGAATCCCGACGGAACTTTCGGGAAATCAAACCGTCCCTCGGCGTCCGTGAATCCGTCGACCAGTCCGTAGCCCTGGCTGTACACGCCGACGTGTGCACCGGCGACGACTTTGTTCGTGTCCGAGCGCCGCACGATGCCGTAGACGCGGCCCGTTCCGGGGAACGGCTTGCGATAGATGGAGAGGTTCTGCGTGACGAGCTGTCCCGGCGTGGCGATCTCGTTCGAGGCGAACGTGACGTTGCCCGCCTCGTCAGTGGCGCTGAACGTGAGCGGCCCGACCGGGAGATCGTCGATGCGGTAGTAGCCCGCGTTGTCCGCCGTCGCGCTGCGGAACTGGTCGAACATCGTGCTGCCGATGACGACCTTCGCGTCGGCGGCGATGGAGCCGTCGTTGTACCGGACGTAGCCCTCCGCCGCGCCGCGGCCGAGGAACTGGATCGTGATCTTGTGGACCTTGCCCGGCAGGCGCACGCTCGCTTCCATCGTCGTGTGCTTGCCGTCGGGCGCGGTGGCCTCGATGCGGTACGCGCCGGAGTAGCCGGCGTCGGTCTGGCGCCGCACGAACTCGAACAGGAACGCGCCGTCGGATAGGCGCGTGAGGTCGTACTGCGGCGGCGCGGACGGATCGCGGTTGTCGCCCGGCTTGTACTGCCGCAGGATCACTTCCGCCTTGCCGATCGCCGAGCCGTCGCCTTTGACGACGTGGCCGAAGACGATGCCGGCGGGAAGATCGTTGTCGATCTTCGGCGCGACCTGGTCGGGGAACGGCGTCTCGACGGACGTCACCGGATCGACGAGCGCGCCCGAGGCGATGAGATACGTCCCGTTCTGATGCAGCGCGTGATCGAACGTGATGTTGACCGTGCGATCGTCGGACTGCAGCGCGGACGCGGAGATCGGGCGCGGCGCGCTGTACTGCACGTCGTCTTTGTTGAAGTCGATCGTGCCGGTGTACTTCGTCGCCAGCACGACGTTGTCCTGCACTTTGACGGGACGGCTGTAGAGCAGCGAGACCTTGTGCCCTTCTTCGTCCTGGTGCAGGTCCTGCCGCGCGCCGGAGATGCGCAGCGGCAGCGGATCGACGGCCGTGGCGGTGGCGTTGGTGATGAAGACGTTGTTGCTCGTCGCGTTGAGCGTCTGCGCGCCGCGCGTGACGCTGATTGTGATGGGCTCGTTCTTCTTCGCGTTAGTAATGTCAAAGTGCGCGCGGAGCAGATGTCCGTCGGCCGTGGCGCTCTGCGGATAGATCAAATCGATCGCAACGTTGCCGTCCTGCGCCGGCATGACGGTGACGTCGATGTCTTCGGTCCAGCGTCCGATGAGCGCGAGCTCGCCGTTCTCGCTCGAGCCGCTGAATTTCGAAATGTCGGAGAACGGCAACCCGCGCTTCCATCCCGATGCCGCTTCGTTCGGGATGTCGGTGACGGCCGTCGTGGTCTTGCCGGTGAGCGAGATCGCGTACGGACGCTCGCCGCCGGCGGCGCCGTGCGCGAAGACGGCGAGGTATCCCTGCCGGTGCGCCGTGGTGCTGGCGAACGTGTTCGCAAAGGCGGTGATGCTCGTGTTGTTCGTGAGGCCCGTCGCCTCGAGCTGGCGCACGACGGACGCGCCGGCGAGGCGTCCGCTCTTCTCGCCGTCGCGGCGGCGCAGCGCATCCCACTCGCGCAGCTCGGTGCCGCCGTTGCCGAGGAGATCGAGGACGAGGTGCGTGTACGCGTCGCGCTTCTCCGTGGCGCTCGCGTTGGTGATGAAGATGCGCTGGCCCGCGCGGGAGACGTCGACGGCGCGCTGGAAGACGTCGGTCTTGATGACGCGCGGGAACTTGGCCGTCATGGCGTTGAGCGGCGCGGTGGCGAGGCTGTACCCGAGGCCGAACAGCATCAGGTTCGCGGACACGACGTCCGGATCCACGAACTGCGCGTAGTACGGCATGATCAGCGTGGCCGGCGAGAGCGGAATGCCGGTGAGGCTCACGCCCATCGTCAGCTTCACCGACGCGCTGAGCGTGCCGCTGTCGCTGATCGTGCCGGCGGTCGCGAAGACGCCGCCGGTCACGCCGGGGCGCAGCTTGTATTCGATGACCCGCATGTCGCCCGCGGGAATCGTCATCAGGTCGCTTTGTCCGCCGTTGAGACGGCAGGTGTTCGCGTCGGGCGGCGCCTGATCGCACGGCTGCACTTCGGACGTGACGGTGATGGTCTGGGCGTCCGGACTCATGTTCGTGATGAAGGCGAACGTCGAGTACTCGATGCCTTTGCGGACGGTGTCGGGATGCGAGAAGGTGATGTTGAAGCGCGGGTCGTGAATGACGACCGACGCACTCGGCGCGGCCTTGAGAGGAATGTCATCCTGTCCCTGCTGCTTGAGCGTCGCGCGCAGGTCGAAGTCGATGCGATGCGTGCCGGCCTGCAATCCTTCGAGCGTCCACTCCGCTTCGCCGCGCGACTGCGCGATGAGGAACGTGACGCCGGTCGTCGGCTCGACGATCGGCACGGCTTGTCCGAATGCGACGGACGGCGAGGTCTTCACCGTGCGCAGCGCGGTCGGGATGCGGATCGTGGCGTTGATGTCTTCGAGCCGCGCCGTGCTGCCGGACGGCGAGCCGTTCGTGACCATGAGGCCGACGGCGAAGAAGTGATGGAGGACGGCGAGGCTGTTTGGAATGACGATCGCCGCCGGGATGCTCGGCCGCGTTCCGCCCTTTTCCTTGTCTTTCGGCTCCTCGCCCGGCTCCGGAAGCTCGCCTTCCTCGGCGAACTCCGTCGGGATGATCATCGGCGGCGTCCAGCGCGGCGGCGTGACGAGCTTCGGACTCGGCAGCACATACTCCGACTCCCGGGCCACCGGCAGCGCCTGATGGGTCCTCGGGTCAATGACGACCGGGAACGGGATCGTCACGGTCTGCCCGTTGACGATGAACGTGAATGTGTATTCGTAGACGTCGAAGTTGCGCGAGTCGATCGTGATGCCGCGGTCGCGCAGGTCCTTGGGCGAGAGCTGCTTGACGGTGACTTTCGTCTCCAGCAGGTCGGAGACGGTGATGACCGCGATGGAGGGCGTCGCGTACTGCAGGAACTCCGTGCCCTTCATCATCCGGACGTTCTGCAGGTAGTAGGTTCCGAGCTGCGCGAGGCCGGGGATCTGGAACTTGTGGCCGGGCGCGGTGGAGAGCTGGATCGGGTTCTCGAGACCCGGTCCGGTCAGCTCGCCGAGGACCGAGACGCCCTCGAGACTGACCGCTTCGTCGTTCGTCTTTCCGCCGAAGACCGTCTGCACCGTGACGGGGATGTCGATGCCGGTGGTGACGGCTTTCGAGGTTTCGGCGATTTGCAGCGCCGCGCCCTGAATGGTCAGGCTCTTACTGGTGATGTTCGCCGCCGCCGCGGGAAATGCGAGCGCGGCTGCGGCGGCGAGAGAGAGAACGATACGACGTACGTGCATACGAGCGACTCCTGGCGGTTTGGCTCGGGGATTCAGCGTTGGGAGGCGGGGTGCTCGAGCTCGTCGAGCTCCTTGCGCACAGCGACGGCGCGCGATTCGACGAGCTTCGCTCCCGGCGGGATGGCGAGGATGTCGGGCGGCGCGAGCTCGTTGCCGAGGCGCGTGACCACGCTGCGGCTCTCGAGCGTTTCGCCGTCGAGGTCGAAGCGGACGATGTGCTCGAGCGGGAGGCGGTATTCGTCGTCGGCAGCGGCGCTCGTGGCGTTGGCTACGAGCTTCTTGCCCGCCGCGGGACGCAACGCGTCGAGGATGACGCTCGCGGAGGCGTCAGGCGTGTTCGGATACGAGAGTCCCATCAGCGCTTCGACCGCGCCGCGGCTGAGCGTCAGCTGCGTGTCGGCGGTGACGCGGATGTTCTGGCGGACGCGGTTGGACGTGCGCTCGGCCTCGATCGTCTCTCCCGGACGCGAGGCGACGACGCTGCCGCCGCGCGCTTCGACGCGCCACTCGCGCGCGGCGCTCGCGGTCATCGTCTGAACCGTGGGGTTCATGCCCTCGGTTGCCTTCGCGATCGCCTCGAACTTCGTCACGCTGTACGTGCCGGCGGCGAAGTCGATCTCGGTGACTTCGCTCTTGTCGTAATCGACGATCGCCGTGCGCGAGCCGCTGACGGAAACGATGCGGTTTCCATTGCAGTACTCCTCGACGACGCTCTTCGCGTTCGAGACCGGACTGACGATCTCGCGAGTGAGGTGCAACGGCGCGGGGAAAAGGGATTTCGGCGCGGCGTGGACCGGGAAAAGGGGCCATGCCAGGAGGAGTGCAGCGAGTGCGGTCGCTGCGCGACGGACGGTCGGGGAGGGCGAACCGGAAGTCACGAGGAGCTCCTTATTGGTTGTTGCTGGCATCTGACAGGAATGCCAAGACAACATATGTCTAATAACGTTCCCCTCGCACGATTCGAAAACAGTGACCGAATCTATGCCGTAACGGGATAAAACGTATCCCGACAGCAATCGCGAGGATGTGGCTGAACCCTACTTGTTAATTTTTTGTGAGGCTTGGGATCTGACGGCGCGCACCATAGCAGCCTAACAAGCGGAACGCAATAGGTACTTAGTGGCGCAAAGGACTAGTTGCCATAATTAGCGGGGAGTGGTCTAACAAGTGGGGCCTGATGCCGCGGTCGCGGCGATGGCATCGGCCGATGGCGGCCGAACGTCACCCGCGCCGAACAATCCCATCGATCGCGCTGATCAACCGCTCCACCTCCCCCTCCGTCGTGTAGCACGCGCAGCCGACGCGCAGCAGCGCGTCCACGTTCAACCGCTCGCACACGGTCGCGGCGTAAAAGTCGCCGCTGCTGGCGAAGAGGGCGTCGTTCGCGAGCGCGCGAGAGACGTCGTCGGCGTGCAGGCCCTCGATCGTGAACGAGATCGTCGGCGTGCGCGGGGCGGTGGGCGGAGGGCCGTAGAGGCGGACGCCTTTCATCGAGGACAGCGCGTCCCAGAGCGCGGCGGTGAAGAGCATTCCTTCCGCATGCGCGGCGGCGAAAAAGTGGGCGAGCTTTTCGCGGCGCGTGTTGCCCGTGCCGAACGAGGCCAGAAAGTCGACCGCCGCCGCGGCGCCGGCGATGCCTTCGTGATTCTGCGTCCCCGTCTCGACGCGCTCGGGCGCGGCGTCGGGCGCGGGCAGAAGCTTCGGGAACGGGATCGTGTCGAGCAGCTCGTAGCGGCCCCACAGGATGCCGATGTGCGGGCCGTAGAACTTGTACGCGGAGCAGGCCAGGAAATCGCAGCCGATCGTTTTCACATCGATGAGCGAGTGCGGTGCGAGATGCACGGCATCGACGAAGAAGAGCGCGTTCGCGGCGCGGGCGATGCGCGCGACGCGCTGCAGGTCATTGATCGTGCCGAGGGAGTTCGACGCCGCGCCGACCGCGATCAGCTTCGTATTCGGCGAGACGAGCTGTTCGAGATGCTCGTAGTCGACCTGCGCCGTGTCGCAATGCATGCGCGCGACCCGGACGACGATGCCGCGGTCGACCTCGAGCGCGCGCCACGGCGCGACGTTCGCGTGATGATCGAGCTCGGTGACGATGACCTCGTCGCCCTCGCGCCACATGCGGCCGAGGGCGCGGGCGAGATGGAACGAGAGCGTCGTCATGTTCGCGCCGAAGGCGATCTCATTCGGCGCCGCGCCGACAAAATCGGCCAGCGTCTCGCGCGCGGAGAGGATGATCGCGTCCGTCTCCTCGCTCGTCGGATACATCCAATGCGTGTTCGCGTTGTGATGAAAGAGGTAGTCGCTCATCGCCTCCGCGACCGCGCGCGGCACCTGCGTTCCGCCGGGGGCGTCAAAGTACGCGACCGGCTGTCCGTTGTGAGTGCGCTCGAGCGCGGGGAAGTGGGAGCGAATTGCTTCGATGTTCATGTATTCTCCGGCACCACTATGGCAGAACAGTCCCTACGGGACGTACGAATCGAAAAACGCGCGCTCCTCGAGAAAGAAGGAGTGCAGGTCCATCCCGATCGCTTCGAGCGCACGCATACCGTCGCCGAGGTCATGCAGGCGAAGGACGGAGATCAGGTGCGCACGGCAGGCCGCATCGGCCAGCTGCGCAAGTTCGGCAAGCTCACGTTCGCGACGCTCGAGGATATCGACGGTCACATTCAGATTGCGCTGCTGCGCGGCGAGACGCCGAATTACGAGCTGTTCGGGAAGAGCGTCGACCGCTGGGATTTCCTCGGCGTGGCCGGCGAGATGTATCACACCGACAAGGGCGAGCTGACGATCCGCGTCCATGAATGGATTGTCCTCGGCAAGACGCTGCAGCCGCCGCCGAACAAGTACCAGGGCGTCAAGGACACGGAGACCAACTGGCGCAAGCGCTACCTCGACCTCGTCTCCAACGAAGAGACGCGGAAGCGCTTCCGCGTGCGGGTGGGCGTGGTCAACGCGATTCGCGACTATCTGAACCGCAACCGCTTCATCGAAGTCGAGACGCCGATTCTCAACACGCAGCAGTCGGGCGCGCTGGCGCGTCCCTTCTTCACGCATCACAACGCGCTCGACATCGATCTCGTCCTGCGCATCGCGCCGGAGACGTATCTCAAGCGCCTGATCGTCGGCGGCTACGACCGCGTGTACGAGTTCGCGCGCTGCTTCCGCAACGAAGGCCTCGCCGCATCGCATCTTCAGGAATTCACGATGCTCGAGTACTACGCGGCGTACTGGAACTACGAAGACAACATGACGTTCACCGAGGGGCTGCTGCGTCACGCGATCCAGCAGACGATGGGAACGCTGCAGATCGAGCGCGGCGGAAAGACGATCGACTTCGGGCAGCCGTGGCCGCGGCTGCGGCTGCGCGACGTGATCCTCGAGCACAGCGGCATCGACATCGATGCCTACCGCGACGCGGCGTCGCTGCGCGCGGCGATCTTCGAGAAGAAGGTCGAGCTCGAGCATCCGAACGCGGGACGCGGGAGTCTCATCGATCAGCTCTACAAGCGCACCGCGCGGCCGACGCTGATCCAGCCGACGTTCATCGTTGGCCATCCGGTCGACCTCTCCCCGCTCGCGCGCCGCAACGACACGAATCCCGACGCCGTCGATCGCTTCCAGCTCGTCGTCGACACCTGGGAAGTGATCAACGCCTACTCCGAGCTCGTCGATCCGCTCGACCAGCGCCGCCGCTTCGAAGAACAGGCGGAGCTGCGCAAGAAGGGCGACGATGAGGCGATGCCGGCGGATGAGGACTACCTCATGGCGATGGAGTTCGGCATGCCGCCGATCTCCGGCTGGGGCATGGGCATCGACCGCTTCGTCGCACTGCTCACCGAGGCACCGAATCTGCGGGACGTGGTTTGGTTCCCGCTGATGCGGCCGGAATCCGAGGAAGAACAGGTAAGCGAGTGAGCACCGCGGACGTCCTTTCCCAGTTCCACACCGAGCTCGCGGCGGCCGCGACCCCCGAAGCGGTCGGCGAGTTGCGCGTCAAATACCTCGGCAAAAAGAGCTATGTGAAGACGGCGCTCAAATCGCTCGGAGGGATGACGCCCGAACAGCGGCCGATTTTTGCGAAGGAAGTGAATGACGCGCAGCAGCTCATCGAGCGGGAGCTCGATGAAGCGAACGAACACATCGCGCAGGCAGCGCTCGCGAAGCAGATCGAGAGCGAGTGGCAGGACCTCACCATGCCGGGCATCGCGCAGGAGCGCGGCGCGGTGCATCCGCTCACGCAGGTGCACGCGAGCGCGATGGCGGTGATGCGGCGGCTCGGGTTCAGGCTCGAAGAAGGGCCGGAGATCGAGCTGCCGTACTACAACTTCGACGCCCTCAATATCCCGGAGAACCATCCCGCGCGCGACATGCAGGACACGTTCTGGCTTCCGAACAATCACCTGCTGCGCTCGCACACCACCACCGTGCAGGCGCGCGTGCTCGAACAGCATCCTCCCCTGCCGATCAAAGTCGTGGCCGCGGGCCGCGTCTATCGCAATGAAGCCGTCGACGCGACGCACCTCGCGCTGTTCCATCAGTTCGAAGGCATCTGGGTCGAAGAAGGATTGACGTTCGGCGATCTGAAAGGGACGCTGATCGAGATTGCAAAGTCGATTTACGGCGACGACGGCGTGTTCCGCTTCAAGCCGAAGTACTACCCGTACACCGAGCCGTCGGCGGGGATGGACATGCAGTGCACGGTCTGCCGCGGCAAGGACGAGAACTGCCCCGGCTGCCGTGGCGCGGGCTGGATCACGATCCTCGGCTCGGGGATGATCCATCCGAAAGTCTTCATCGAGTTCGGCTACGACCACACCAAAGTCAGCGGCATCGCCTTCGGCATCGGCACGGCGCGCATCGCCGCGCAGGCCGCGGGGATTCCGGCGCTGAAGCCGCTGTACGAACAGGACCTGCGCGTCCATCGTGCGATTCATCGAGGTGGACTGTGAAGTTTCTCCTCGAACATCTGCGCACCTTCACCGACCTGCCCGAGCGTCCGCACGCGGCGCGCGAGCTGCTCGACGACGTCGGCATCGAGGTGAAATCCTCGGAGGCGACGGACGTCGGCACGGTCTTCAACTGCGAGCTGCTCGCGAATCGAGGCGATCACTATTGCTACGAAGGGGTCGCGCGCGAGGCACGCGGCCGCACGGGCGGCGAGCTTCGCTATCCGCCGGTGAAGGCGCTGAAGGCGCAGCCGGCGCCGCCCGATCGCGTGCGCATCGAGACGCCGCTCTGCCTCGTGTTCACGATGACGGAGCTGTCCGGCAAAGGCGGCTCGCTTCCGGCGAACGTGCTCGCGCCGCTCACCGCCGCGGACATTCACTCGATCAGCGCGCCGGTCGATGCCTCGAACCTCACGAACTTCGACCTCGGCCAGCCGTCGCATGCCTACGATGCGGAGAAAGTCGACGGGCCGATCATCGTGCGCCTCTCGCGCAAAGGCGAGAAAGCGTGGCTGCTCTTCACGCCGGAGCCGATCGAGATCCCGGAAGGGATCATGGTCATCGCCGACAACTCGAAGATCCTCGGCATCGCCGGCGTGATCGGCTGCGCCGACTCCGGCATCAGCAGCTCGACGACGCGCATCCTCCTCGAGGCCGCGTGCTTCGATCCCGTGGCCGTGCGGATCTCGTCGCGCATGCTGAACCTGGCCACCGACGCCGCGGCGCGCTTCATGCGCGGCGGCGACCCGACGCTGCCGCTCGTCGGCGCCGGACGCGTGGCGAAGCTGCTCGAGGAGCATTGCGGCTATCGCGTGGGAGACGCATTCATCACCGGCGATTGGAAGAACCCGCGGCGCACGATCGAAGTGGACGTCGAGCGGACGAAGAGATTCATCGGCGCGAATCTCTCCCATTTCGAAATGGCCGAGCGGCTGACGCGATACGGATTCACCGTCGAGCCGGAGGTCAACAAGTTGACCGTCACGGTCCCGCCGCGCCGCCTTTGGGACGTGCACTTCGAAGCGGACCTGCAGGAAGAGCTGCTCAAGTCCGTCGGCTACAACGAGACCGACGTCTCGCTGCCGCGCGTGGAGATGGGCGCGCTGCCGTCGCATCGCGACAACGTCCTGGCCAAAACCTCGGAGCTCCTCGTCGCCGAGGGCTTCTACGAGATCTTCACGGACAGCTTTTACTCGCCGAAGATGCGCGAGCGCCTCGGCGTCGCGGAAGGCGATCCGCTCTGGGAGCACGTCGACGTCCTGAACTCGCAGGAAGGCGACTACGCGATGATGCGGAACAACACCGTCGCGCAGGCGCTCGACGCGCTGGCCACGAACGTCAACAACAAGCTCGCCGGCATCAAGATTTATGAGTGGGCGCGGGTCTACCTGCCGGACATGAGCGAGCGCGAGATCCTCTGGGCGCTCGCGAACGGCCGCGATCGCGGTCCGTTCTGGGGCGACAAGGGCCGTGCCGCGGATGCGGTCTATCTGAAAGGCATCCTCGAGCAGCTTCGCCTCGAGCTGCGCATCGACCTCGACTTCGGCCCGGCTGACGACCATCGCCTCGCGCGGTTCTTCCACCCCGGTCGCCGCTCCGGCATCCGCGTCGACGGAAAGCTCGCCGGCATCTTCGGCGAGCTGCACCCGACGGTCGTCCAGAGCTTCGGCATCAAGCGCCAGCGCCCCGTCTACTTCGAGATCGAAGCGCAGGCGCTCCTCGCGCCGCCGAGCCCGCGCACCTACAGCGAACCGCCCTCGCGACAGCCGATCGTGCGCAACGTGGCCTACGCGATTCCTTCCGGGATCACGGCAGACGACGTCCGCAACGCGCTGCTCGAAGCCGCGCCGCAGTTCCTGCGCGCGATCCGCATCATCGATCTGTTCGAAATGCCGGACGCGCGCGCGGTCACGTTCGAGATCGAGTACCTCTCCGAGGAGGCGTTGACGGGAGAGACGATCAACGCGGCGACCGAGGCGATGATGGCGAGCGTGGCGACGCGGTTTGGTGGGCGGGTCGTGTTACGCGCGTAGCACGTCGTACATCTTTTTGTAGAGCAACTGGTTGTTCCAGAACTCCGTGTGCGCGGCGAATGGCGTGATTGCATCGGGGTCGACCTCGTTGCACACGCGTCGCAGGTTGGGCTCGTCCTTCTCGTCGGGCGTGTCGTAATAGTCGAGATGCCCGCCGAGGATGTCGAACCAGGAATAGAGATTGACCCAATCGAAGGTCCGCTCTGCGCAGATCAGTGGCTGGATCGATGCCGCCAGCGTATCGCGCTCGCTTCCGGATTGCAGCTTGTGCTGGGCGAAGATGAACGCTGTCTTATCGAGCGGCGCGCCGAACGTGAGGAGCAGCCGCGTGCGTTTGCAGACCTCGAGGCATTGCAAAGGTTCGTCGGGGCAGTTCGCGGGTGTCGGACGGTCGGCAAACCCATCGTCGTTAATGAGGCGATTTAGCACGTCATAGACGACGACCGCTCCGAGGGAGTGACCGACCACGACCACGTCGTCGTAGAGAAAACGGTCCTGGTCCTCGCCGTCGGGGCATGCGTAAACGGCGCGTGCCGCGCGCCAGACGGTGCTACGGATGCGGATGCGAAGGTCAAAGAAGGTGTCGACCACGTGCGGAGACACGTAGATTGCGACGTCGCCGACGTACTGGATCAGGAACGAGCGGACGAACATCACCGCGCCGAGGAGCAACAGCCAGGTGACGAATGCCAAAGCGTCGCTGTGACCCCACAAAGCTAGGACGCCGATGAGCGCGACGAGCGACAAGACCAATGCGGTAGGTCGTAGTCCCTTGTTCCGGGATCCTTTTTTCGGCTTGCGAAGCGCGTTCGCGAAGGAGAGCACCAGCAGCACGACCGTGGCGCCTATGAGGAAAGCCCAGCCCCAGGTCTCGGGCAAACCGCCCTCGAGCAGTTTCTTGACCGGCGCATAGCATGCGCATAGATGGGCTTTGAGGAGCGGCTTCTCGTTGCAGGCGATGATCAGCGGGATGCCGACATATCCGCTAAGACAAACCGCGAGGACCACCACAAACACCGGCAGCACTGTGAGAGCACTCATGCGCGCGCGATTCTTTTTCTTGAGCCCGTGGCTGATCAACACGATCACGATCGCCACGGCAGCGGCGCCCCCAATCACGCCCAGGAGGAGCTCGAACAGCGCCGTCAGCTCCCGCAGCACGTCATCGTTCACGAGGTCGTGGTGCGGGAGGAACAATCGCAGGATCCCGCCGCCCGAGATCGTGCCGCCGATGATCAGCACCGCGATCAGCGTGATGATCACGGCCGAAAGGAGCGTGAGGCTTCCTCGGCTGATGTCAAACGTGCGCGGCTTGCCGAACATGTAGCGGTGGAGCACCGCATCGGAGCGCAGCCCGTTGAATGCTCCACTCAGCAGGAACCGCACGACGTGACGCAGTTTCGCGACGCCTTCAGTCAGCGGCGCCCAGTATCCTTCGTAAATATGGATCGACTGTTTGATCTCCTCGCCGTCCAGCACATCGAGTTCTAGCCGCTGGAGCGTCTCGCATCCGATACGCACGCTCTCGGCCGCCCGCTTCACCACCCACGTCTGGTTCGCATGCTCGATCTCTTCACAAAGCCCGCGCGCGACCTGATCCATTGTCTCGAACGGCACCTGTTGTCCCATGCCGTGCGCGACGAAGACTGCACGCGGCCGCGGTGACTGAGGAGCACGTGCCTCTTTTGCGCCTGCAGGGATGACCCGATACAGTTTGTCCATACATAGAGGTGTGACACACGACCCCGATTTCCCTACCGGCGTAAAATCCTTCCATCAAGAAATTGTCCGCTACCCGGAGGTCTGATCCGATGCCCTGGTCCCAATGGACGCGCAACCTGAATGATGTCCTCGCCGATCTCTACCCCACCGTCGAGGACTCGCGGCGCATCGTCGTCGACGCCGGGATGAACGCGAAGTTCGTCAAATTCAACAACGCCTCGATCATCAACTGGTTCAACATCCTCGAAGAAGCGCTCAAGCAGAAGAAAGAGCAGGCGATTCTCGACCGCGCGCTGCAGGACTATCCCGACCACGAGATTCTGCTCGCGATCAAGCGCGATGAGCCGCCGGTGGTGAAGGGGCCCGACGTCGCCAAGGACGTGAAGTGGGCGGCCGACGAAGGGGGCGAGCACTTCGAGAAAATCATCGGCTCGCAGAGCACGCTCCTGCCGATCAACTTCCTCGAGATCGGGATGAAGCGCGCCCGCGCGGTCGCCCGCATCGTGCGCAAGGACGGCAACAGCGGCACGGGCTTCCTCATCCCCGGCGACTGGATGCTCACGAACAATCACGTCCTGCCGGATGCGAAAAGCGCGGAAGGCGGCAAAGCGGAGTTCAACTACCAGCGCACCGCCGACGGCCTCGACGCGCAGATCAAGAGCTATGCGCTCGATCCGGCGCGGTTTCACACGAGCAAAGCGAACGACTGGACGGCGATCGGCGTCGATCCGGCGGCGTCCGCGGAGTGGGGCGCGCTGGTGCTCGAGCCGGTGGCGACGAACAAGGATGCGTTCGTGAACATCATCCAGCATCCCGGCGGCGGGCCGAAGCACATCGGGCTCTATCACAACACCGTGGCCTACGTCGGCGAGGGGCGCGTGCAGTATCTGACGGACACGCTGCCCGGCTCATCGGGGTCGCCGGTGTTCGACGATCAGTGGCGCATCGTGGCGCTGCATCACAGCGGCGGCATGCTGCGGGAGCCCGGCACCAAGAAGTCGTTCTACCGCAACGAGGGGATCGCCGTAACGACGGTGATCGACGATCTGCGCGCGGCGGGAGTGCTGAATGCCTGAAGTGCGCGCGCGGAGGCCGCTGGCGCTCTCGCGGCTCATCGATGCGCTGGCGCGGCTCTACGTCGACATCGAGACGTCGCGCCGGCCGGTCGCGGACGCGGGCATCGACGCGACGATCATCGCCTTCGACGCGCGGGCGCTCTACAACTGGACGAACATCGTCAACGAGGCCATCCGGCAGAAGCGATTGCGCGAGCTGATCGCCATCGCCGATACGGACTATCCCGACATCCCCGAGCTGAAACGCGCGCAGAGCGAATACGAGTCGCTGATCGCCGAGCGCGAAGCCGGCACGGCCGCGATGCCGATCGCCGACCGCGTGATCGTGGAGAAGCCGCCGAAGCTGTGGCAGCGCTCGCCGTTCGGGATCGCCGTCACCCTCGGCACGCTCCTCGGCGTGTTCGCGATCATCGGCATCGTCGCGCGGGAGTCGCTGCACTCGTTCTACGGCGTGCCGGTGCACAAACACAACATCCTCGGCCATCCCGACGAATGGATCACCGAGGGGTTCAAATTTTTCACGCGCACGCTGATGGTGGGCATCGAGTACCTGACGCTGAACCCGCTCGGCGCCGTGGCCACGCTCGTTCTCGGCGCGCTGGTGCTGTACGCGGTCGTGCGCTGGCACAAGCCGATCGAGCGCATGGCCAAACCGGCGATCATCGTGCCGGTCATGATCGTGTTCGCGATCAGCAAGTCGTTCTTCTACGACATGCCCACGCTGAAGTTCGAGCGCGTGCTCGAAGGCAGTTCGTGGGACATGGCGTCGTTCGACATCCCGCCCCTCTTCGCGTCGCGGGCAAAAGACGTCTGGCAACCGGTGGTCTGCTCGCGCGTCGGCGGCGACGCGAAGGCGGGCAGTTTCTGCGGCGACGAGAACAAAAGCGCGCATCTCCAGCGCCTCGACGGCCGGTATCTGCTCGATGTGCTCTTCACGCTGGGGCTCTGGTCGATCGGCTTTCGAGTCGTGCGCAAGCTGATGCTTCCGAGCCGCGAGCTGGCGTGGAATCTGCCGCCGATCTGGCGCCGCGTCGCCCTCGGCGGCGCGGGCATTGCCCTGTTCATCGGCATCCTCGGCGTTCCCTGGGCGTATTCGCGAACGGCCCGTTCGATGCGCGAGGAACAGGTCTGCGTCGACACCGGCGACTGCCACTTCCGCATCTGCACCGACAGCCGCGAATGCTTCGATTACTCCCCGGCCGGCGACTGGACTCATTCCCTGCCGATTCCGAAGGATGCCGCGGCGCCGACGAAAGAGGATGTGCTCGAGGCCGCGTTCCGCGAGCAACTGCAGGGAGTCGACTTCGAGCCGCCGGATCGTTCCCAACGATTACCACCAGGAGGCAACTGATGAA
Organism: Thermoanaerobaculia bacterium; assembly: GCA_035248585.1. GTDB lineage: Bacteria > Acidobacteriota > Thermoanaerobaculia > Gp7-AA8 > Gp7-AA8 > QHVT01. Next base: position 14,158 of record DATFHJ010000438.1, on the reverse strand, counting down.
ACACGTGCTCTGCTGCATCGCAGTTCTCGTCGCGCTCAACGCCGGTGCCGACACGGCGCTGCGCGTCGTGCCGGTGTCCACCGGCGCGCCCGTGCCGTTCCGCTGCGGCGACCGCTGCAAGTTCCGCGCGGATCTCGTTCCGGCCACGCCGCTGCGCCTGCGCATTTTCCGCGGCACGAAGGCGGAGCTGATCAACACCGGCGTGGATGCGCGCTACGTCAACAACGTGACGGGCTGCGTCGAATATTTTTCGACGATCATCCGCGCGCCGTTCCCGCGCCGTCCGCAGAACGTGCTCGATCTTCGTTTCTACTTCCGCACGTCGTGGCTCAACGGCAATCGCGACGGGCAGTTCGTGTTCGTCGTGGAGCGCGACGATCAGCCGAACGGGCCGCAACTCGAAGAGCACCCGCCGACGCTGCGGCTGCCGGCGCGGCTCGTGGGGCAGTATTTCCGCGCGGGCGTGGACGTGACGGTCAAGGCGCCGACGTTCGCCACCGCTGCTGCGCCGGCAACGCGCAGCCGCGCGCGCAACGGTCACGAGACCGCGGCGATGATGGCGGATGACGGCGGCTCGTCAGGGGGCGAAACCGCGACTGCGATGGTGGCGGTGCGAACCACGCCGACGACGGCAGCCGGAAACGACTGCCTCACGGTGCAGTTCGATCAGCAGCCGGTCACGATTCAGCACCGCGCGGACGAGAAGAAGCTACGCCGCAAGGATCCGCTGCAACTGGCGGATCAACGGCGGTAGCACGTCGCGGCCGATCTCGCCCATCAGGCAGATCTGGATCCAGTTCCGCTCGCGCAGATAGCCGCTGGCGAAGCTGAGCAGGAATCCCGCGCGCTCGAGCGCCCGCGCCGCATCATCCGAGCGGATGTGCTCCGGCAGCTGGATGGTGACGACGTGCGGGGCAACCGTGGCGCGGTCGCCGATGAGATTGAATCCCGCGGCGCGCAAACGGCCGCGCAGCCAGGCGCCGTTCGTGACGATCTGTTCGAAGCGCGTCGGCCAGTCGACGCGCTCGACCGCCACGCGCAGCGCGCGGACGAGGTTCGACGAATGCGTGTACGGCACGCCGTCGCGCGCGTACATGCCGAGGTCGAGATAGCGCGGCAGCTGGTTGCTCGGCGCGATGTGATGGTTGTGGAACACCATCGAAAGGCCGGGATACGCGGCCAGTGCCTTGCCGCTCGCGGCGGTGGCGAGCCAGACACCCGTCAGATCGAGCGGCACGGCGCCGAACGCGCTGACGCAGTCGAGGGCGAGCTTCGCGTCCCGCTCGCGGCACAGCTCGGACAGCGCCACGATGTCGTTCAGGATGCCGGCGGACGTCTCGCATCCCACCGCCCACACCCACTTCGCGCCCCTCTCGTCCATCGCCCGCTTCACGGCGTCGATGTCGATCGGCTCACCCCAGGCGAATTTCACCTGCTGGAAGTCGAGCCGCGCGCGCGTGGCCTGGTCGGCGATGCGCTCGCCGAACTCGCCGTTGCTGATGACGATGCCGGGGCCGCCGTGCAGCGAGAGCTGCGCCGCGACGGTGTCGTTCGAAAGGGTGCCGCTGCCGAGGAGCACTTCGACGTAGCGCATCCCCGCGAGCGCGCAGAGGCGCGACTTCACGGTGCGCAGGTCTTCGTCGAAGGTCGGCGAGCGATGCGATTCCGGAATGGTGTTGAAGGCCGCCGAGACGTCGGAATGGATGGCCACCGGCCCGGGGAGCAGGTTTGCCACCTCTCCGCGCGTTCCCGGCGGAAGCGACGAGATCTCGCGGGCCCGGTTCTGGAACGCTTCCAGCGTCAGGTACATCGGCTGGAACTGGGCATCGTCGGTTCCGACGAGCGGACCGAACGGCACGAAGCCGAGGTGCGAGTAGAGCCTGAGCTGCCGCGTCGTCGCGGAGATCAGCGCACAGTCGTATTCCTCGGTCATCGCATAGTCCCAGATCGTCGAGATCAACCCGGGCAGCACCGAGCCGCTGCGATACTCCTTCTCGATGTTCAGCAGGCGGAACTCGCAGAGGTTGCGGCCGGGCGGGACGTAGGCGTCGAGGTTCGGCAGTTTCTCGTCAAGCGAGAACGGCCGTTTTCCCCGAATGGCGATACTGCCGATCACGCGCTCGCCGTCGAGGGCGACCACGTACGTGTTGACATCATGGAAGCGGTCGATATGGCGCTGATCATCGTTCGGCGAGTGCTGCGGAATCTCTTCCACAAACGCTCGGTAATGGAGCGTGTGAAGCTGTTCCAGTTCGCGCGCCTCGCGTGCGATTTTGAACGTCAATGAGGGCATGAAGTAATGATAGCGGATGAGCCAACTGGCCGAGAATCATCTCGATTCAGTGACTTGCACCCGCACTCCGTTCGTCGGTCGTAGCGTGATCCACGCTCGCGGCTCGATTTTGGACCCATCTCGCAGCCTAATCCTACAACGATCCCGTACCGTCGTGACAACCAGCGGCGCTTCGATCATAGCGAACGCGGCCCCTAGACACGCGTGCGGACCGCAGCCGAACGGCAAATAAGCCTCGCTTCGCGCCGCGTCCGGAAAGCGCGAGGGATCGAATTCTTCGGGATTTCGCCAGAAATCGCGGTGGCGATGGAGGACGTACGGGCTGACGTAGACCGTCGAGCCGGCCGGAATCTCGAATCCGTCGATGACGTCGTCCTCGATGGCGCGGCGCTCGACGATCCAGATCGGCGGATAGAGGCGCATGGCCTCCTGCACCGCCGCTGTCGAATCGCACTCGTTCTCGCCTATCAGCGCGAACGTCCACGCCAGCGCGTTCGCCGTCGTCTCGTGGCCCGCGAGGAGGAGCGCGATGGCTTCGTTGGGAAGCGCGCGGAGCGGCGAGTCGCCTTTGCTCAGGATCCGATCCACGGCTTCTCTCACGTCGTCGCACGCTCGCTCGAAATCGCGCGACGGCCGTCCCCAGCCGAAAACGGACGTCGCGCGCGCGTACGTCTCTTCCAGAATCAGCGGCATCAGCCGCGCGAGGTCTTCATCGACGTCGACGCCGAAGAATGCCCGCGAGGCGACGGTCGACGTCAGTTGCATCATCTCCGCGGCGATGTCGATTTCCTCTTGCGCGAGCCAGCGATCGATCATCGCGTTCGTGGCTTCGAGGACGATCGCGTTCAACGACCCGAGGGCATCTTTGTTGAAGAGCGGCTGCAGGAGCAGGCGATGCGTTTTCCAGTGCTCGCCGTCGTTCGTGAGCAGGCTCTCGCCGGTGACGAGACGCACGGCCGCGGCGCTGCGCGTCTGGCGGTCGTAATTCTTGTGCTGGCGCTTCAGGACATGTTCGGCATGCGAGGGATGGCCGAGGAGATGGACGGTGAAGGGACCGTCGCCGAGGCGGACGACGTCGCCGTACTCGCGGTGATACGCGAGCAGCGTTCCCAGCGGATCGCGCCGCAGACGCGGCAGATGCGCGATCACGCCGAGACCGGGGCCGGGTGCGGATTCGGACACGCTGGCGTGATTATGATGGCGCGATGCCGGTCCGGCGATTCGTGTGGCTGCTCGCGGCGCTCGTGTGCGTCTTCGTGGCCACGCTCTTCTTCCGCCCGCTCGCGCCGCGCGAGCTGATCACCAACCCGCTCTTCGCCATCGGCTTCGGCGCGCCGCTCGTCCTGCATCTCAGCTCATTGCCGCGCTGGAAGGAGTTGCTCGCAACGGCGCTCCTCGGCGTCGCGCTGTCGCTCGTCATCGGCAACTGGATCATCGGCCTTGGCCTCGGCAGCACCGCCGTGCTCGCGTTTCGCAGGAACTGGCTGTTTCTCCTGCCCTCGCTGATCGCCCTCGTCTTCACGCTCGAAGTCTCGCTCTTCCTGCAGCTCATCTCGACCGTGCCGCGGCTGACCTATGACGCGTTCCTGTATCACGCAGATCTTGCGTACGGCACCGCGATCAGCTTTCGCGTCGGGCAGTTGTTCGCCGCGTATCCCATCGTCGGTGCAATCTGCACCGCCATCTACCTCGCGCCTCCGCCCGGTCTGATTTACGTCTACGCGCTCGAAGCGAAATCGAAACAACCGCCGCGCGTCGATATCGTCACGACGCTCGTTTTGATGGGCGCGGTCGGATACTCGCTCTACTTTCTCCTGCCCGCGTGCGGTCCGAAGTTCGTCTTCCCTTCCTTCCCTCGCCTTCCTTCTTCTCCTCCGCTCGCTCTGATCGCCGCGCCGCACGCACCGCGCAACGCCATGCCGTCGCTGCACATGGCCTCGGCGCTGATCGCCTACGTGCACGCGCGCCGCTTCGGCCGCATCGCCTCCGCCGTCGCGCTGCTGTTCGTCATCGGCACGTTCCTCGGCACGATGGGCACCGGCGAGCATTACTTCATCGATCTCGTCGCCGCGATCCCGTTCACGGCGATGATGTTCCTGCTCCTCGCGCGCCGCTTCGTGCGCGCGATCGAGCCCGCGCTTCTGCTCTTCGCATCGCTCGTTCTTTTCCGTTCCGTGCTTCTGACACCACTGCTCGCATGGTTGCTGCTGGCGCTCTCGCTCGTGTGCGCGCGAAATCTGCATCAGAATGCGCCTCATGAGCAGTTTTGAAGTCCTCGGCCTTCGCCCCGAGCTCGTCGCCACACTCACCGCCCTCGGCTACGAGGCGCCGACGCCGATTCAGGAGCGGACCATTCCGCGCTTGCTCGCGGGAAAAGATCTCATCGGCCAGGCGCAAACCGGCACCGGCAAGACCGCCGCGTTCGCGCTGCCGATTCTCGAGAAGATCGATCCGAAGTTGCGCGACACGCAGGCGCTCGTCCTCACGCCGACGCGCGAGCTGGCCATGCAGGTGGCCGAGGCCATTCACACGTATGCGCAGAAGCTCGGACATGTCGCCGTGCTGCCGGTGTATGGCGGCGCGCCGATCGTGCCGCAGCTCAAGCGTCTCGAGCGCGGCGCGGTCATCGTCGTCGGCACGCCGGGACGCATCATCGATCACCTCGATCGGAAGAGCCTCGATCTCAGCAAGCTGCGCGTGATCGTGCTCGACGAAGCGGACGAGATGCTGAAGATGGGATTCATCGACGACGTCGAGCGGATCCTCGGCTCGGCACCCGCCGAACGCCAGACCGCGCTCTTCTCCGCGACCATGCCGGACGAAGTGCTGCGCATCGCCAAGCGCCATCTGCGCAACCCCGAGCGCGTGGAGATCGAGCATCGCACCATCAGCGCGCCGGCGATCGAGCAGCGATTCCTCAATGTCTCCGAGGGACAAAAGCTCGAGGTGCTTACGAAAATCCTCGAGCTCGAGCCGGCGGAGGCCGCGCTGATTTTCCGGCGTACGAAAACCGGCGCGGCGGAGTTGGCGGAGAAACTCGAAGCGCGCGGATTCGCGGCGGTGGCGATGCATGGCGACATGACCCAGCCGCTGCGCGAGAGCGTGATCCGCCGGCTGCGCGCCGGACAAGTCGACATCGTCGTCGCCACCGACGTCGCCGCGCGCGGCCTGGACGTCGAGCAGATCGAGCACGTCATCAACTACGACATCCCCTACGACGTCGAAGCGTACGTGCACCGCATCGGCCGCACCGGCCGCGCGGGACGCAGCGGCGTCGCGACGCTGTTCATCACGCCGCGCGAGCGGAGAATGATGCGCGAGATCGAGCACTACACTGGCACGCCCATCAAGCCGATGAAGATGCCGACCCGCGCCGACCTCGCCGCGAAACGCGTGCAGGTGTTCAAGGAAAACGTGCGCAAGCAGATCCAGGAAGGCGACCTCGATCTCTACCTCGAGCTCGTCGAACAGCTGTCCGAAGAAGGCCCGTTCGACATCGCCGAAGTCGCCGCCGCCGCTGCGCGCATCGCCAATGCTTCCCGCTCCCTCGCCATCCCCGCCGAGCCCGAGCCCGCTGCCGCCCCGCCCCCACCCCTCTCCGACAAGACGATCACTCTTTCGATGAGTGTCGGCCGCCGCGAAGGCATCCGCCCCGCCGACATCGTCGGCTCGATCGCCAACGAAGCCAACGTCCCCGGCCGCGAAATCGGCCCCATCGACATCCGCGACGACATCACCTACGTCGGCGTCCCCGAACGCTACGTGGAAGCGGTGGTCGGGAAGCTGTCGAAGAAACGCTTCCGCGGCCGCGCCCTGAACCTGCGGGTCGCGCCGAAGGTGCCGGCAGAGGCGCCGCGGGGAAAGTTCAAAGCGCGCAACGACTTCATCCCGTCGCGCCGCGCTCACGGCGCGGGTTCGGCGGCGCGTCCGCCGGCGAAAGGCAAGCGGTCGAAGTACTAACGCCTCATTAAGTCACCAGTTTTGGCCCACGCGCGCGTTCCCAATCGACAAGGTGAAGTCCGGGCACGCGGCGAAACTCGGAGACGTATGCGTCACGAGAGTCAAGGCGCGGGCACGGGCCTGGCCGGCGATGAGCAGGTCGTACGGACCAATCGGCGTTCCTTTCGACGCAAGGAAGACACGAATTTCGGCAGCGTGCCATGCATCAGCGTCCTCGAAATCGAGAACCTCAAACTCCAGTGAAGTGAGGCGTGCAATGTTCGAATCCGCACGTCGACTCTTCAATGCACCGTGGTACAACTCGAAGAGGACGACGGTCGAAATTCCGATGTCGTGCACAGCATGGCGTTGCGCCTGACGTCTCACGGGTGACCGCGTATCCGTCAGCATCGAAATGACGGCATTCGAATCCAACAGATACTTCATTTGAAGAGCTTCTTGAGCTCAGGCCGGTCCGGCGGCATTTCCACTGTTTCATTCACGGCTGCCAGAAAGTCTTCGTCGAACGGCCCTGTGATTGTATCGAGCCAATCCCATGAATCGGGGATCGGCTCGAGGATGATCTGATTGCCACGCTTGCGAATCCGCACTTCCTTCGCGTCGATTCGGAAGTCCTTCGGAAGCCGCACCGCTTGCGAGCGTCCGGACCAGAACACCTTCGCAGTCTTCGTCATGGCGCCTCCCGATGGTACATACCAATGAGATATAGCATTATTCCGTAAGCCCCACCGCCCTCTTCACCGCAAACCACCGTTCCCGCGCCTTCCAGAACCGGCTCTGTTTCATCGCCGCGATGATCTGGTCGAGCTCCGTGCGCTGGTGAGTGAGGACGGCGTTGCGGTGCTCGAGCTCGGCGAGGAGGGTGGCGGCGCGGACCATTTGCTGCTCCATCACCTTCGCGCGCTCTTTGGCGGCGAAGCCGGTGGCGGAGTCGATGGTGCCGAGGAAGAGGATGCGCTCGGCGTTCTCGCGGGAGAAGACGGAGACCGTGGCGGTCTGGTAGCGGAACGAGTGGATGGCGGCGTGGGGGACGATCGCTTCCCAGCCGGAGAGGCTCGCGGTCTCGGATTGGTGCTCGGCGGCGACGTCGGCGCGGGGGTGAAAGTCGCGCGTCACCACGGCGAGCTCGTCGTCGATGCGCACTTCGACGCGGTCCGCGGACTCGTCGACGGACGTGCCCCAGCCGGAGAAGCGCACGCCGTCCGCCAGGATTTCGCAGCGCTCGAGGAAGCCTTTTGGCGGGTGACGCAAGGGCACGTCGGTCAAAGGGGACGGCGAGATCACGTAGAGATCCTGCCAATTGCTCAACGCGCGCGGCAGGCGGACGCACGCGAACGCCGGATCGATCGCCGCGACTTGCGCGCGCACGTAGTCTTCCGTCACCCATGTCGAGCCGTAGTCGTTCGCGTCGAGGACGCGGCTCTCGCTGTACGACTCGAAGCTGATCCCCTCTTCGACTCTCGCGGGCGCGATCGATTCGTCGTGCACGCTGCAGAGCAGCAGGCCTTCCGGCTCGAGGAGCGACGCGAGCCGCTGCAGCCAGGGTGTGAACGTCGCCGGCGGAAGATGGGTGAAGAGCGAGGCCACGAAGATGAGGTCGTACCTGGACGGCGCGGCGAAATCCGACGGCGAAGGCGTGGAGAGAATCGTGCGCACTCCGAACTGCGCGGCCTGAAACTCCATCCCTCCTTCGAGGATGTCCGAGACCGTGATCTCGTCCGCGAGATGCTGATGCACGAGGAAGCGCGTCAGCCGCCCGTAGCCGCTCGCGAAGTCGAGCATGCGCCGCGGCGTTTTGCCGCGCCAGGCCGCGATCTGCTTCACCACTTCGAACTGTTCGAGCCCGTTCTGAAAATAGCTCGTCAGCGCGACGTCGCGGTCGTGCTCGAACATCTGCAGCGCGAAGTCGAGCATGTCGTCGCGCTCGTCGATCGTGCGGTCCAGATCCTCCCATCGCGGCACGCGCGGGCGCAGGAGCGTGGCAATCATCGGATGTTGTTCCTGATTCGTGAACGCGAGAGCCATGAGCGGCGCGTATCGTACAGGCACTTACCTTGGAGGGAAGTGCGTAACCGAAACCTCTCCCCTAGAATGCCGCGCCATGAAGCGCGCATTCACGCTCCTTGTTTTTCTTTTCGCCGCCAACGCCTTTGCCCAGTCGGACCGCGTCCTGAAGGATGTCCCGGTCATCGACGGGCACAACGATCTTCCGTGGGAGTACCACGAGCGGGTGAAGAATCACCTCGCCGAGATCGACATCGCCAAGGATCAGTCGAAGCTCGCCAGGCCGCTGCACACCGACATCCCGCGCCTGCGGCAGGGCCGCGTCGGCGGGCAGTTCTGGTCGGTGTACGTGCCGGTCGACCTGAAAGGCAACGACGCCGTGGTGGCGACGATGGAGCAGATCGACGTCGTCCATCGCCTCGCCGCGATCTACCCCGACACGTTCGTGCTCGCCTCCACCGCCGACGACATCACGCGCATTCAGAAGAGCGGAAAGATCGCGTCGCTCGTGGGCGTCGAGGGCGGCCATTCGATCGGCAACTCGCTCGCCGCGCTTCGCCAGCTCTACACCCTCGGCGCGCGCTACATGACGATCACGCACTCGAGCAACAACGACTGGGCCGACTCCGCGACCGACGCGCCGAAGCACAACGGCCTCACGCCGTTCGGCAAGATCGTCATCGGCGAGATGAACCGCCTCGGCATGCTGGTCGATCTCTCGCACGTCTCGCCGAAAACGATGCACAACGCGCTCGACACCTCGCTCGCGCCGGTCATCTTCTCCCACTCGGCCGCACGCGCGCTGACCGATCACGCGCGCAACGTCCCCGATGACGTGCTGCAGCGGCTGAAAGCAAACGACGGCGTGGTGATGATCACGTTCGTCCCGGGCTTCGTCTCCGAGAAGGTGCGCCAGAACGGCGCGCTGCATGCGGCCGAGGAAGCGCGGCTGAAAGATTTGTATCGCGGCGATCCGCAGAAAGTGAAGGATGGACTGGCCGCGTGGGAGGCCGCGAATCCGGCGCCGCGCGCGACGATTGCCGACGTCGCGGATCACGTCGAGCACGTGATGAAAATCGCCGGCGCGGACCACGTCGGCATCGGCAGCGACTTTGACGGCATCACGTCCACACCCGCCGGACTCGAGTCCGTCGCCGACTACCCGAAGCTCTTCGATGAGCTGATTCGCCGCGGACACAGCGACGACGAGTTGAAAAAGCTCGCCGGCCTGAACGTGCTGCGTGTGATGAAGAAAGCGGAGGCCGTCGCGGCGCGGCTGCAGAAGGAACGGCCGGCTTCGGATGCGCTGATCAGCGAGGTGGACAAGTAACCAGTGCTACTATCTCCCCACCCCTGACAGCGAGAGAACCCATGGCCCTCGTCGCCGCGGAACACGACCCTTCGTCGCGAAGGCGCGTTTTCGCCGTGTACGTTCAGCACGGCGTCGGGGGAGCGCTCGCGCTGCTGGCGGCCACGTTCCTGTTCCGCGATGAGCCGGCCCGCGTCCTGAACGCACTCGGCGACTCGGGCCTGCTGCTCGTCATCCTCTTCTTCGTCTTCGCGACGGTCCTCGCCCTGCTGAAGTTCAAGCTCACCGAACAGATCTTCGTCTCGCTCGCGGTCACGGCGTACATCGCCATGTTTCCGCTCCTCGGCACGGTGCTGTCGATGTGGCTGGCGGTGATCAGCGCCGCCATCCCGCGCCTCCTCGGCGTCGTCGAGATCGGGCCGGTGAAGCTCGACCGCCGCGACCTGCCGCTCGAGACCGCGCGCACCTGCTCGCTGCTCGCCACCTACGGCGTCCCGGTGATCATCGCCACGGCGATGTACCGCGCGATCGGCGGCGCGATCCCGCAGCTCGAGCCCTCGCCATTCGCCGCCGCGCGCATCGCCGTCTGCGCGATCGCGCTCGTCGTCACGAACAACCTCATCGTCACGCGTGTCGAGCTCGCGTACGGCTACTCGCTGGCCACGACGATGAAGACCGCGATCGTGGATCACTCGATCTACCTCGTCACCATTCCGTACGCGATCCTGACGACGTTCGCGTACGGCGCGATCGGCTGGGGCGGTGTGCTGGCGTCCGCGTTCACGCTCGTCATCGCCAACGCCGTCGCCCGCACGCTGGCCGTCATCCGCCGCGACCGCGAGCAGCTCATCCAGCGCCTCACGTCGCTGACGAACATCGGCAAGACGATCTCGCTCAACTGCACGACCGACGAGCTGCTGATGAAGGTCTACACCGAATGCAGCGCCGTGATCGACGCGTCGATGTTCAGCATCGCGCTGTACGAATCGTCGGCGGACGAGCTGTCGTTCGAGCTGACGATCGAGAACGGAGAGCTGCAGCCGAAGGCGCGCCTCGCGGTCGGCAGCGGCCTGAACTCGTGGGTGCTCCGGCACGCGAAGCCGCTGCTGATCGGCAGTTCGGTCGACGAGCGGAAGCTCGGCATCGCGTCCTATGACGATGGAGTCAAGACGGAGTCGTGGCTCGGCGTGCCGATGGTCGCGCGCGATCACGTGATCGGCGTCATCTCCGTGCAGAGCTACGAGAAACACGCCTTCACGCAGGGCGATCTCGTGCTGCTCACGGCGATCGCGAATCAGGCCGCGGCGGCGATCGAAAACGCCCAGCTGTACAAAGACCTCGAGGGCCTCAACGTCGCGCTCGAGCATCGCGTGCACGAGCGGACGAACGAGCTGCGCGAGACCAACCTGCGCCTCCTCGCCGCCGACCGCTCGAAGAACCAGTTCCTGGCCAGCATGTCCCACGAGCTGCGGACGCCGCTCAACGCGATCATCGGCTTCTCGTCGATCCTGCAGAACGCGACGCAGGGCGTGCTGCCCGCGCGCATGTACAAGTTCGTCGAGAACATCAAGACCGCCGGCAGCCACCTGCTCGACCTGATCAACGACATCCTCGATCTCGCGAAGATCGAAGCCGGCCGGCTGCGCCTCGAGCCGGAACGGTTCATTTTGAACGAGACCATTGCCACGGTCGATCGCGTGATCAAAGGGATGGCCGCGGAGCGCGACGTCAGCATCGTGAGCTACGTCGATCCCGCGATCACGCAGGTCTATCTCGACGAAGGACGCGTGAAGCAGATCCTGCTCAATCTCCTGTCGAACGCCGTGAAGTTCTCGCATCGCGGCGGCTTCGTGCACCTGACCGTGACGTTGATCGGCGAGTCGCTCTCGCCCCTCGGCGCGGAGACAATCCGCATCGAAGTCGCCGACAGCGGCATCGGCATCCCACCCGACGAGCTCGCGCGCATCTTCGACGAGTTCTACCAGGTCGCCGAGCGGACTCAGAAAGGAGGCACGGGCCTCGGGCTATCGCTCACCAAGAACTTCGTGGCCATGCATCACGGCACGATCGACGTCCGCTCCGAGCCGGGGCGCGGCTCGTCGTTCACCATCCACCTGCCGCGCTTTTACGCCGACGCCACGGCCGCGATGAGCGCGTCGACGTCGTCGTCCGTCGTCGCGAATCCCGTCACGATGCGCAGCGCGTCCTCGCCGAAAATCGGCCACTCGTGAAACTGATAGCCCGACACGGCCGCCGGGAAGCGGACGAAAAGAATGTTCGCCTGAACCGGCTGCAGGATCTCGACGCCGCGAATGTTCGCGAGCCCCTTCGCCAGCCGCGCCGCGGCGGCGTTCGCGCGGCGCGCGTTGCGCAGCCAGAGCTCATCGGTCAGATACGCGAGCAGCTGCGCTGAGAGAAAGCGCATCTTCGACGGCTGATGTCCGCCGCGACGCGAGTGAAACGCCATCGGCGCGGCGAGCGCCTGGTTGAAGACGATCACAAGATCGGCGGAGAGACCGCCGTTTTTCGTCGCGCCGAGGACGAGCACGTCGACGCCGGCGCGCCAGGAGAGATCGGCCGGCGCACAGCCGAGCGAAGCGATCGCGTTCGCGAAGCGGGCGCCGTCCAGATGCACCTTCTTCGCGCGCTCGCACAGCGCACGCACTTCGTCCGGCGAGTACACCGTGCCGGCCTCGGTGGCGTTCGTGATGCTGAGACACTCCGCGTCCAGGGGCGCGAGCTTTCCCTGCGCACCGGGCAGAGGATTCAGCGTCGCGCCGCTGAAAAACTGCACCGCGCCTTCCTCGTCGAGAACGATGTGCGCCTGCTCGTGGCACGTGATCGACTTCGGCTGGAGCGACGTGAGCGCGAGCGCGTTGCCGGCGATGCCGGTGATCACGGGGAAGACTTCGAGCTCGGTCTCGAACAGCTCGCGGCAGCGCTCGCGGAGTTGCGCCGTGATCTCGTCGCCGCCGTACGACGTCATGTTGCCGTGATTCACGCGCGCGATTGCTTCGAGAATCTCGGGGGAAGCAGGCAGCGTGTTGTCGGACCGGAAGTCGGTGGTCACGGTAGCATTGTGTCATCGATGCGACGCGCGCTCCTGATCCTGCTGATCGTCAGCACCACCGCCGCCGCGGCCCAGCGCCGCCGCGCGGCGGCGATCTCTCCTGCGCCGGAGATGACGCGCGTTCACATCGTCACGATCATGAACAACGTCCTCTCCGCGTACGAGCACGCGGACTTTCGCGTCGCCTGGAAGTTGCTGGATGACAACCCGGCCGCGGCCATCAATCCGCTGTACATCCTGATTCCGGTGACGCGTGCGAGCGCGCTGACCGTGAAGTACGAAGCGGAGTCGCGCGATCCGCGGCTGATCGTCGACGCGCTCGAGCAGCTCGAGTTCGCGATCGATCGTCATGAGCAGTGGGGACACAGCTGGGTCACGGCGAGCATCGTGAACCTGTTCGATCTCACCGTGCATCGCATGCGCGGCCTGGGCGATCTCCCGCCCGAGGTCAAAAATCGCGTGGAGATCCTCTGGCAACGCGCGCTGGAAATGACGCGCTTCGAGGCCGACGTGCGGCTGGTGTGGAACATGCCGGTGCCGCCGTACGACTCCTCGACGCGCGGCGACACGCAGGCCGAGGAATTCGCGTGGGAGGCGTCACTGCTCGCCGCGGCGGCGGTGTTTCTCCCCGAGCATCCGAACGCGCCGCTGTGGGAGCGCAAAGCGCGGCAGCTCGCATACGACGCCATCACGCGCCCGTCCGATCCGCCGGACCTCGAAGGCATCAAGACCATCACCGTGACCGAGGATCTGCAGGTCGCCAATCACGACATCCACCCGAATCCGTACTACGCCATCGCCACGCTGCAGCTGCTCCAGCAGGCCGAGCTTCCGTATCGCATGACCGGCCGCATCGCGCCCCAGGAGCTGCATCACAACTTCTTTGCGCTCTATGACGCGTACGACAGCTACGTCTCGCGCAACGAGCACGGCGAGTTCGTCTGGAACCGCCACTCCGACCCCGGCGACCCGTCGCTCATGCCGCTGGCAAAAGCCGGCAATCCCACGCTCGATTTTCTGCTCGCGCGGCAGCGTGCCTCGCAAAGACTCTGGCTCGACGGCGTCACGAGCGGCGTGATTCCGGAAAGCGACCTTTGGGCGGCCGTGCAGAATCACAAAGTGGCCTGGTATTACATCGTTGGTTTGTATTGGTGGTATTGGCCGCGCGTATGATCCCCGTGAATGGTCCCCCTTCCCATCACTCCCCTCCTCGGGCGGGAGCGGGAGCTCGAGGAAACGTCGCGTCTGCTCGAAACGACGCGGCTGCTGACGATCACGGGCGCCGGCGGTAGCGGCAAGACGCGCATCGCCCTCGAGCTCGCGCATCGCGCCGCGGAGCAAGTCGAAACCTTCTGGGTCGATCTCTCGCCGCTCAGCGAGCCGGCGCTCGTCGAGGCGCAGATTCTCGAAGCGCTTGCGATCCGCGAGGCTCCGGCCGCGGGCGGCATGCAGCTGATCATCGATCGGCTGCGCGACCGGCGCGCGCTCCTCGTGCTCGACAACTGCGAGCACCTCATCCATG
>DATFHJ010000437.1:0-3057 GCA_035248585.1 Thermoanaerobaculia bacterium | reverse complement strand
TGGCGAAGGCGCTGCTGGTGGTCGACGAGTCCCTCGGGTTCAGCAAGACGAGCCTGTGATCCCCGTCGTAGTGTGGGCCTCCGGCCTACCTGTCGATCCCCCCGCCCAAAAGGCAGGCCGGAGGCCCACACTACACGGTATCCTTCGCCTTCATGGACGAGCCCGAGTACCTGATCTGCCTGCAGTGCGAGACGCCCACCTACGAGTTCGAATTCGTGAACGGCAAGCTGGCCACGATCGTCTGCGCGGCCTGCGGCAACGATGAGCCGAGCGAGTTCATGACCGAGTCCGAGCTCGAGGAGCTGGGCTGAGTGCGGCCCGTCGTCATCGGCATCGCCGGAGGCACCGGCTCGGGCAAGACCACCGTGGCGCGCGCGATCTACGACCGCGTCGGCAACGACAAGATCGAGTGGATCTCGCACGACTCCTACTACCGCAACTTCGAAGGACTCGCGCCGGAAGAGAAGCATCACATCAACTATGACCACCCCGACTCGCTCGAGTCGGAGCTGCTGGCGCGGCATCTCGACGTCCTGATCAAAGGCTCGGCCGTCGAAGTGCCGATGTACGACTTCGCCACCCACTCGCGCAAAATCGAGACGCATCGCGTCGAGCCGCGCAAGGTGATCATCGTCGAAGGGATCCTCGTCCTCGCCGAGTCCGAGCTGCGCAAACGGATCGACATCAAGCTATTCGTCGACACGCCGGCGGACATCCGCTTCGTCAGGCGTCTGATGCGCGACATCAAGTCGCGCGGGCGATCGGTCGAATCGGTGATCGAGCAGTACGTGACCACGGTGCGGCCGATGCACGAAGAGTTCGTCGAGCCGTCGAAGCGCTACGCCGATCTGATCATCCCCGAGGGCGGCGAGAACCTCGTGGCCATCGACGCGATCATCGCGCGGGTGGAACGGCTGGTCGTTTAGGACCGCTCCTACTGTTCGTCACCTAGCGCGTTGTGCACGCCGCAGTGCGCGCGGCGTAAGTACAGAGCGACGAAGGAGACGACGCATGATCAAGCGATGGGTGTGGACTGCCGTAGTGCTGCTGGCGATGGCGCGGGCGACGCTGGCGCAGGAGAAATACCAGCTGCCACCGAAGGAGCTTGTCGACATTGCCGATGCTCCCGCCTCACCGTCCGCCTTCCTCGGGCCCGGCGACTGGATGCTCCTCGGACGGCCCGCCATCCTCTTCACGATCGAAGACCTCTCCCAGCCCGAGCTCCGCCTCGGCGGCTATCGCTTCAATCCCGTCACGCACGATCAGACACGGTCGACATACGCCGTCGAGATGACCCTGCTCAACGGAGCGACCGGCGAGACGCGCAAAATCACCGGCCTGCCGTCGCCGCTGCGCGCGCGCAATCCGCTCTGGTCGCCGGACGGCAGCCGCGTCGCGTTCAGCATCGCCACCGATGCGGGCGTGACGCTGTGGACGGCCGATCTGGCGTCCGGCCGCGCGGCGCGCGTCGGCAACGTGCTGCTGAACGGAACGCATCCGCGGCGGCCGTACGAATGGCTGGGCAATCGAACGCTGATCGTGCGCGCGGTGCCGGCGAAGCGTTCCGCCGAGCCGCAGGCGGCGAGCATTCCCGCCGGTCCCGTCATCCAGGAAAACCTCGGGCGCCGCACGCCCTCCCGCACCTACCAGGACCTGCTGACAAACGAGCATGACGCGGCGCTGTTCGAGCATCACCTGCAGACGCAGCTGATGACCGTGTCGCTCGACGGAACCGCGAGAATCATCGGCGCGCCGGACATGATCGTGCGCGCGGAGCCGTCGCCCGACGGCGCGTATCTCCTCGTCGAGACGGTCAAGCGGCCGTTCTCGTACGTCGTCGCCGAGTCGCGTTTTCCGCGGCGGTTCGAGGTCTGGACGAAAGACGGCAAGGCCGTTCGCACCGTTGCCGAGCTGCCGCTGATGGACACGGTCATCCCCGATCGCGATGCGGTGGCCGACGGCCCGCGGAGCATCGCCTGGCGCGCGGATGAAGGAGCGACGCTGTACTGGGCCGAGGCGCAGGACAAGGGCAATCCGCGCGTCGAGGCTGCCGTGCGCGATCGCGTGCTGATGCTGCCGGCGCCATTCAACGGCACGCCCACCGAGCTCGCTTCGCTCGCGCTCCGCTTCGGCGGCGTGCAGTGGGGCAGCGGCGACGTCGCGCTCGTGACCGAGCGGTGGTGGAAGACGCGGCGCGTGAAGACGTATCGCGTTCGGCCCGCGAAACCCGGCGCCGCGGAGGTCATCCTCGACTGGTCGTACGAGGACCGCTACAACGCGCCCGGATCGCCCGTGCTGCGCAGCGACGCGCGCGGCGCGAAGGTGCTGCGGCTGACGAAGGACGGCAACGCGTTCTACCTGATCGGCGAAGGCGCCTCACCGGAAGGCGATCGGCCGTTCGTCGATCGCTTCGATCTGACTTCGAAGAAAACCACGCGGCTGTGGCGCTCGGAAGGACAGCAGTACGAGCTCCCCATCACGATCCTCGATGACGACGCGCGCCGCGTGGTCACGCGCCGTGAGACGCCGGCCGATCCGCCGAACTATCACCTGCGCGATCTCGTCGATGCCAGCACGCGCGCGCTGACGAACTTCCCGCATCCGATGCCGCAGCTCGCGAGCGCGAAGAAGGAGCTGCTGCGCTACCAGCGCGCCGACGGCGTGAAGCTCACCGCGACGCTCTACACGCCGCCGGGCTACGACGCCGCACGCGACGGGCGGCTGCCAGTGCTGATGTGGGCGTATCCCGAGGAGTTTCTGACCGAGGATGCGGCGGGACAGGTCACGACCTCGCCGTACCGGTTCATCCGCGCGAATGTCGGCAGCGCGCTGCCGTTCCTCCTGCGCGGCTACGCGGTGCTCGACGATCCGTCGATCCCGATCATCGGCAAGGACGGCGCGCAGCCGAACGACACGTACATCGAGCAGCTCATCGGCGGCGCCACCGCCGCGGTCGAGGAAGTGGTGAAACGCGGCGTCGGCGATCGCGACCGCATCGCCGTCGGCGGCCATTCCTACGGCGCGTTCATGACCACGAACCTGCTCGCGCACACGGAT
>DATFHJ010000436.1:0-8231 GCA_035248585.1 Thermoanaerobaculia bacterium | reverse complement strand
GCGGCATCGTCCTGATCTTCGACGAGGTCATTTCGTTCCGTGTGGCGTGGGGCGGCGCGCAAGAGCGCTTCGGCATCCGGCCCGATCTGACGACGCTCGGCAAGATCATCGGCGGCGGCATGCCGATCGGCGCGTACGGCGCGCCGCGCAAGCTGATGGAGCTCGTCTCGCCCCTCGGTCCGATGTACCAGGCCGGCACGCTCTCCGGAAACCCGGTCGCCGTCGCCGCCGGCCGCGCCACGCTGAGCGTCCTGCGCAACTCGTCGATCTACGACGACCTCGAAGAGCGCAGCGCGGAGTTCGAAGACGGCGTGCGCAAGGCCGCGGAGAAGCACGGTGTCCCGATCGTCTTCAACCGCGTCGGCTCGATGTGGACACTCTTCTTCGCCGAAGCGCCGGTCACGGACTTTGACTCCGCCAACACCTCGAACCGCGAAAAGTTCGCCCGCTTCTTCCACCTCATGCTCGGCGAAGGCGTCTACCTCCCGCCCTCCCAGCTCGAGGCCGCGTTCTTCTCCGCCGCGCATGCGAAGAAGGACATTTTGCAGATGATCGAGCGCGTGGATCGGGTGTTGAAGAAGGTGGCCTGGGAGTTCGGGAACTAGGCTTTTTCTCTCAGCTTCACGAGCGTTTCTTCCTCAGCCGTTGCATGCGCCTCGCGAGCCTTGCCCCACGCCTCATCCGCGCGTTTCAGCAACGCGCTCTTCCGCGATGCGTCTGACAATCCGCCGAGGTTGATGCACACGTTTTGATACGCGCCGGCGGCCGCGGCGCGCGCCATCTGCGCGCCGACGCCGGCATCGGAGAGCGACGCCTGCAAGCCGATGCGCGCGATCTCGCGGTTCAGCTCGATGATCTCCGGACAGGCCTCGAGCACGCCGAGCGGCACTTCCGCCGCGCCGACGGTGGCGTCGGCGAGCGCCTGCTCGCGCGCGGGATCGTCCTTCGGCATGCGCATCGCGTCGAGCAGCGCATCGAAGGCCGCGGTGTCGGCGTCGACGGCGGCGAGCATTCGATCCTTCAGCTCCTGCGTGCAGTTGGCGATGCGATCGAGATCCGCCTGCTTCGACTCGAATCCCTTCTTCGTGTGCGAGAGCACGGCGACCATCGACGCCAGCCCCGCGGCCATCGCCGCGGCGAGCGCGGAGACCGAGCCGCCGCCGGGCGCGGGCGACTCGCTCGAGAGCTCGTCGGTGAACTCGCGCAGCGACATCGAGGCGAGGCGCTGCGGCGAGGCGAGGCGGTACTCGATGACGCGCTCGTTCGGATCAAAAGGCTTCACTTCGTTGAGACCGAGGGTGCGGATCGCGGCGTGGATGAGCGCGGATTCGGGGACGCCGGTGGGACGGCCCATCTTGCCGAGCGCGTGGCGGCCGGCATCGAGCAGCACCTGGAGCGGCACGAGGCCGACGATCTCGGAGCCGGTCACGCGCAGACCTCGGTCGCGCGCGCGCTCCTCGCAGGTGTCGAAGACCACGTGCAGCGGCGTGACGTCGAGGTCCGTCAGATTGATCGAAACCTGTGCGCAGCCGAATTCCGGGATCACCCAGCCGACCGCTTTCACGGCCTTGAGGATGCCGGGCTCCCACACCGGTTCGCCTTTGTCGTCGAGGATCGGCTGGTCGTTCGCGTCGCGCTTCATGCGGCCGCGCTCGCGGATGTCGAACGCGACGCGGTTCGCGAGGCGCTTGTCGAGCGTATTGAGGTTCACGTTATAGGCGACGAGGAACTTGCGCGCGCCGACCACGATCGCGCCGCTCTTCGGCACGAACTCGCAAGGACCGTAGTCGGGCTTCCACCGCGGGTCCTGCAGCTTGCGCGCGCACCCTTCGTACTCGCCCTCGCGGACGTCCGCGAGATTGCGGCGATGCGGCGCGCTGCCGGCGTGCTCGTACAGGTACACCGGCACGCCGAGCTCCTTGCCGATGCGTTCGCCGAGCCGCTGCGCGAGCGCGACGCACTCCTCCATCGTCGTGTTCGCGACCGGGATGAACGGCACGACGTCGACCGCGCCGATGCGCGGATGCGCGCCGCGGTGCGTCGACATGTCGATCAGCTCCACGCCCTTTTGCGTCAGCCGGAACGCCGCCTCCAGCACCGCCTCCGGCTCGCCGACGAACGTGATGACGGTGCGATTCGTATCCGCGCCGGGATCGACATTCAACAGCGTGACGCCGTTGACGGATGCCGCCGCGGCCGCGACCGCGTGGTAAACCTCCGCCCTCCGCCCTTCGGAAATGTTCGGAACACACTCGACGATCTTCATGCGCGGCGGATGCTACAGTTGGAGACGATCATGGGCAAACGAACGATCTATGTGCTGACCGCGGTCTCCCTCCTCATCGCCCTCCTGCAACTGACGTCACTCGCGTTTCTGCCGGAGGACGCACGCGACTTTGTGTGGGGATTGACGGGTGGGTTGGCGATCGGGGCGTTCGTGGTGTGGATCGTGACGCGGCGAAGCGACTAGCGGACAGGTGTCCGCGGACATTCGTACGATTCGCGTCCGGCGAACATCGCAACACACTGAAAACACGTCGTTTCCGCAGGGCATGCGGGTTGCGTACGAGGCCGCGGACATGAAGACATGGACGGCTTTCACGGTTGCTTTTGTCGTACTGACCGGCGCGTGCGCGAGCCGGCAGGCGGTCCGGTTCGGTCAGGGGCACAAACTCGTATCGCGTGCACTGCCTCCGATCGAGATTACGCTCCCGCCCGAATTCACATACGCCGGCAAGTTCCCATTCACGATCGACGGCATCGCGGCAGGAGAGCGCCATGTGTTCGTCGATGCCGATGGCCGGCGCGTTCGCAGGACCTTCATCGCCCAGTTCGAGAGCTTCCTCCCTTCGTCCGACGAGATCTACCGCTATGACTTCAGCAAGGCGATGGACTGGGGCGGGTTCCGCTTTCGGGAGATGACCTTCATCTTCAACGACCTCGAGACGGCGCGGGCGGAGCCGGCGAAGGAAGCGGCATTGACCAGGGCATTTTTGCTCGAGCGTGGATACGAACTGCCGGAAGAGTGGATGGTGTCGCGCTTCGTGACGTTGGGTGATGAAACGCGCAAGCACGAGCTGATTCTTTTCTACGCCGAAGACCTTCGCGGCCGAACCGGAAAGACGATGGCGGAGATGGTTCATGGCGAAGAGCCGACGCCGCTGTGGCAACAGACCCGCGCCGAGCTGCGCGAACGATCTCTGAAGGCCATCAGCATTCAGCGGCGAAGCGACTAAGCCGTCTCCGCCCGCCCGCGCACCGACATCCAACTCCCGATCCATCCCGCCAGCATGCCGCCCGCGATGAGCGCGGCGATCTTTTGCCAGGGGAGGAATCCGGTGAAGAGGAAGCCCCACAGGATGGAGCTCGAGGGGGCGAGGGTGCGGCGGCCGGCTTCGAAGAGCGTGTAGAGGATCAGGACGGCGAGGCAGCCGCCGAGGAGGCCTTGCAGGAATCCTTCGATCAGGAACGGGCCGCGGATGATGCGCTCGGTCGCGCCGACGAGGCGCATGATCTCGATCTCTTCGCGGTAGAGCATCATCGTCAGGCGGATGACGTTCGCGATCGTGAAGGCGGCGGCGATGGCCAGGACGCCGCCGGCGATGAGGCCGGCGAGGTTGATGATCTGGATCAGGCGGCGCAGGCGAAGGATCCACTGCCAGTCGTACTGCACCTGATCGACGCCGGGCATGGCGCGGATGGCGTCCATGCGCGCGAGGAACGCGCGCGATTGCGCGAGCGCGGGCGTAACGTCGATTTCGAACGACGGCGGGAACGGGTTCGTATCGAGCTGTCCCACGACTTCGGAGAGATTTGCGAAGTATTTTTTGAAACGCGCCAGCGCCTCGGCGCGGTCGATGAAGCGGCGCTGCGCGAGCGTGCGGTCGGCGGCCAGGTGTTGCTGGAGCGCGGCGATCTGCTCCGGGGTGGCGTCGGGGGTGAGATAGATGATGACGCGCGAGCGGCCCTGCCACTCCGCGGCGGCGCGTCCGAGGTTTTCGGCGAGCAGGAGAAACGCGCCGACGGTGACGAGCGAGATCGCGATCATGGCCACGGCGACGAAGCTCGTGCGTTTCGAGACCCAGATGCGGCGCAGAGCTTCGCGGAAAAAGTACGAGAAGGTGTTGGACGGAATCTCCGGCTCGCGGCGTCCGGGAATGAAGTCGCGCGGCATCAGCCGATCCCGAAGATCCCTTCGCGCGCCGGCCGGGCCTCGATGACGCGCGCCTTCTCCTCCACCACCCGCCCGTGCTCGAGCATGATCACGCGGCGGCCGCTGCTCTTGATCAGGTCGCGGTCGTGCGTCGCGAGGAGGACGGTCGAGCCGCGCAGATTCGCCTCCGAGAAAATCTGGAGGATCTCGCGCGAGAGGTCGGGATCGAGGTTGCCGGTCGGTTCGTCGGCGACGAGGACGAGCGGGTCGTTGATCAGCGCGCGCGCGATGGCTACACGCTGCTGCTCGCCGCCGGAAAGCTGCAGCGGATAGGCGTTCAGTTTGTGATGGAGGTCGACACTGCGCAGCGCTTGATACGCCTTCTTCTTGTGCTCTTTCGGCGCGACGTTGAGCACCGTCAGAATGAAGGAGAGGTTTTCGAAGACGGTCATCCGCTCGATGAGCTTGAAGTCCTGGAAGACCATGCCGATCTCGCGGCGGAAGTAGGGGAGCTGGGCCGGCTTCATCGCGCCGAGGTTGCGGCCATTGACGATGATCTGCCCCTCGGTGGGCGTGATCTGCCGCAGAATCAGCTTCAGCAGCGTCGATTTGCCCGCGCCGCTCGGGCCGGTGAGGAAGACGAACTCGCCCTTCTCGATCTGGAACGTGACGTCATTCAGCGCCGTCGAGTAGCGGTCGAAGCGCTTCGTCACATGATAAAAATGGATCATCGAGCGTCACGTCATGATAGCCCGCTTCTTTCTTCTGTGGACCGCGGTGGCAGAGCCACCGCTTTTCGACAGGCGTGTGGAAAAGCGGCAGCTGGCGCTGCCGCAGTCCAAAACGCATCACCGCTCCCTGAGCGCTACCGCCACCGGAATCCTGGCCGCCTTGATCGCGGGGAAGAATCCGCCCACCACGCCGATGAACAGCGCGTACAGAATCGCGCCGACCATCAAACTCGGGGTGACCTGGAAGGCGAAGGCGACCTGGCTGAAGGTCTGCCAGTTCATGGTTGCGCTGCGGTAGCCGTCGAAGGCGAAGTAGGCGCCGAGGGCGCCGAGGATGCCGCCGGCGAGGGCGAGGAAGAGGGCTTCGAACATCACCGAGATCATCACGCCGCCGCCGCCGAAGCCGAGGGCTTCGAGGGTCGCGATGTCGCGGGAGCGCGCGGCGACGGCGGTGTACATCGTGTTCAGCGCGCCGAAGATCGCGGCGAGGCCCATCAACGTACAGACCACGTACGCCAGGCCTTTGACCAGCTTCTGCATCTGCACCGACTGCGCGGCGTAGTAATCCGTCTCGCGCTCCACTTTCACGTTCAGCCGCGGATCGGACGTCAGCGAGTCCTTGAACTGCTGGAAGCTGCCCGCCGATGCGAGCTTGACGATCACGGTCTGGAACGAGCTGCCGCGGTGATACGCGGGCGCGAGCACCGCGGCGTCGGCCCACACTTCGGACTCCGCGATGCCGCCGTTGCCTTCGAAAATGCCGACCACTTTCCACTGCGTCTGCCCGAACTTCAGGAGCGTCCCGACTTCCGTGTTCTTGAACTGCGTCTGCGCCGAGCGGCCGACGATCACTTCGTTCGTGCCCCACGCGAACATCTTTCCTTCGGTGACCTTGATCTCCGGCCGCACGGCGAACGCTTCCTTGCGCACGCCGCGCATCGGCACGTTCGCTTCCGTCCCGGTCGAGCGCTTCGGCAGGTCGACGAGCACGAACAGCTCGGGCGAGGCCAGCGGCTCGCCGCCCGCGCGCGCCACGGCCGGCGCGTTGCGCACCAGCTCCACGTCGTCGCGCAGCAGCACGCTCGTCATCTCGCTGTCGGCGCCGCTGCGCAGCACGATCGCGGTGTCGGGGGAGCCGGCGGCGATCATCACGCGCTTGAATCCTTCGCCGATCGACAGCACGCCGACCAGCACCGCCACGACGCCGGCGACTCCGACGATGGCCACGGCCGCCGAGCCTTTGCGCGCGGGAAGCGTGCGGAAGTTGAAGGCGATGAGTGTTCCGAGTTGCCTGAAGAAGTTCATTACTCTCTCCACGTTACTCTCGCCGCAGGGCGTCGACGGCGTTGAGACGCATGGCCTGAATGGCGGGAATGGCGCCGGTGACGAGGCCGAGGACGATCATCAGAGCCACGCCGAAAATCCGGTCGCGCATGGGGAAGTTGAAGATCGGAAGCGCGCCGCCGGTCGGATCGCCGCCTTTCACGGCGAGGAATCCGAGGGCGAGACCGATCGCGCCGCCGACCACCGCGATCAGCAGCGACTCCGCGAGCACGAGCAGCAGCATCTGCAGATCGGTGAAGCCGATCGCCTTCAGCACGCCCAGCTCGCCGATGCGCTCGCGCACGGCCTGAGCCATCGTGTTGCCGGCCACGAGGAGGATGGTGAAGAAGACGGCCGTGAGGATGGCCACGACGATCGCGCCGATGTTGCCCATCTGCTCGGCGAATCCTTTGATGAACGCCTTCTCCGTCTCGGTCTTCGTCTCGAACGGCGAGTTCGCGAACCGCTCGTCGATCCGCTTCACGAGCGACTCGGCGTTTTTCGGATCCTTGATCTTGATGTAGTACCAGCCGGTCATGCCTTGTCCGCGCAGCCGGTTCTCGTCGAGGTAGTCATGCCGGAAGAAGAACGACGACGTGTCGACTTCCTCGGTCGCTCCATCCTGAATGGCCACGAGATCGAACGTCCACGTATTGCCGCCGGTTTTCGGCGTCATGTACGTCGCCTGGATCGGAATCTTGTCGCCGACCTTCCAGCCGAGGGCCGTCGCGAGCTTGCGCCCGGCAATCGCGCCGGTCCGGGTTTCCAGCCACATCTTCTTTCCCTCGGCCGGAATCACGTATTCGGGATAGACGTCGAAGAACTCCGCCGGCTCGACGGCGATCTGCCCGAACGGACGCTTGTTGTCCTGATAGATGCCGCCGAACCACGACGCCTGCGTCGCGACGGCCACGCCGTCGATCTGTTCGATCTGCGATTCATACGACTGCGGCAGCGGCTGGATCAGCGAGATGCGGTTGCGCACGATCAGGCGATTCGCCCCGGCGACGCTCACGCCCATCTGGAACGCGTTGCGGATCGCCGCGAGGTAGGCGAAGAGCACGAACGACACGAGGATCGAGAGGATCGTCAGGATCAGGCGCATCTTGTGGCGCTTGAAGTTCGAGAGGATGAGCAGCAGGAATCTCATGCGGCGATCTCGTTGGAGACTTGTCCGTCGACCATGTGGAGGCGGCGCGACGCGCGGTTCGCGGCGTGCGGATCGTGCGTCACCATGACGATCGTTTTTCCGTGCTCGGTGTTGAGCGCCTGAAGGAGATCGAGGATCCCGTCGCCGGTCTTGCGATCGAGGTCGCCGGTGGGCTCGTCGGCGAGGATGAGCGTCGGATCGGTGACGATCGCCCGGGCGATGCCGACGCGCTGCTGTTCGCCGCCGGAGAGCGTGCGCGGTGTGTGCTTCGCGCGATGCGAGAGTCCGACGATCTCCAGCGCGTTCGCGACGTGGCGCTTGCGCTCGGAGCCGGAGAGACTCGTGAGCAGGAGCGGCAGCTCGACGTTTCGTTCCGCGGAGAGCACCGGCAGCAGGTTGTAGAACTGGAAGACGAAGCCGACGTGGCGCGCGCGCCAGCGGGCGAGCTCGCGGCGCGAGAGGTTGTCGATGCGCGCGCCGGCCACTTCGATCGTGCCGCGCGTCGGACGATCGAGGCCGGCCAGGAGATTGAGCAGCGTCGACTTGCCGGAGCCCGACGGTCCCATCAACGCGAGGAACTCGCCCGAGTCGATGTTGAGATCGAGATCGCTGAGCACGCGGATGTCTTCACTCCCGCGATGAAAGACTTTGTCGACGCCGCGGATGGTGACGAGTTGGTTGGGCATGTTGTTCTCCTACTTTTGAACTTTCACGCGCTCGCCGTCTTTCAGATCGGGCGCACCCTCGATGATCACGCTTTCGTTCTCCGCCACTCCCGACGCGAGGCGCGCTTTGTCGCCTTCGGCGGAGAGCACTTTCACGGCGCGGCGCTCGGCTTTGTCGTCTTTGACGACGAAGATCACGTCCTGATCGC
>DATFHJ010000435.1:0-4420 GCA_035248585.1 Thermoanaerobaculia bacterium | reverse complement strand
GGCCCGATCCGGATGTCGTTCGGATATCGCGAGTACGTTTCGCTCAACGGCACCTCCATGGCCGCGCCGCACGTGGCCGGAACGGCGGCGCTGATGCTCTCCCTCCTGCCGTCCGCGAACTTCGCCACGATCGAAGGCATCCTCGAGCGGACGACCACCGACCTCAGCACGCCCGGCTGGGATTTCTTCAGTGCATGGGGAATGGTCGATGCATTGAACGCCGCGCGCGCAATCGCGCCCTCGGCGTTCGGCGGAGGATCGGGAGGCGGCGCGGTCACGCCGCCGCCCACCGCCGGCAAGCGCCATTCGACGCGGTCGTAGGACTCACGTGGAGCGGCGGGCTTTAGCCCGCCGAAAACGGACGGCGGGCTAAAGCCCGCCGCTCCACACTCCTATACAATCCGCGCGCGAAAGGAACACATCACGATGCGGATCGGCGTACCGACCGAAATCAAAGACAACGAATACCGCGTGGGCATGACGCCCGGGGGCGCGCGCGACCTCACCGCCGACGGGCACCAGGTGCTCGTGCAAAAGGGCGCCGGCAACGGCAGCGGCTTCACCGATCTGGAGTACGAGACCGCCGGCGCGCGCATTCTTCCCGACGCCGACGCGGTCTACGGCGAAGCGGACATGATCGTGAAGGTGAAGGAGCCGATCGATCCCGATCTCAAGCGGCTCAAGAACGAACAGCTGCTCTTCACCTATCTCCACCTCGCGCCCGTTCCCGATCTGACCAGGCAGCTCCTCGAGAAGAACATCGTCGGCGTCGCGTACGAGACGATCACCGACGAGCGGAAGCGCACGCTCCCGCTGCTCACCCCGATGTCCGAAGTCGCGGGCCGCATGTCCGTGCACGTCGGCGCGTACTACCTGCACAAGCCGAACGGCGGACGCGGCGTGCTCCTCGGCGGCGTGCCGGGCGTGCTGCCGGCCGACGTCGTGATCATCGGCGGCGGGGTCGTCGGCACGAACGCGGCCAAGATGGCCGTGGGCCTCGGCGCGCGCGTCACGATTCTCGACGTCAGCCTCGATCGCCTCCGCCAGCTCGACGACATCTTCCGCGGCGAAGTGCAGACGCTCGCCTCGAGCAAGTCCCACATCGAAGAAGCCGTGCGCCGCGCCGACCTCCTCATCGGCGGCGTGCTCATTCCCGGCGCCGCCGCGCCGAAGCTCGTCACGCGCGACATGATCGGCCAGATGAAAAAAGGCTCCGTCATCGTCGACGTGGCGATCGATCAGGGCGGCTGCGTGGAGACCGCGCATCCGACCACGCACTCGAATCCGGTGTACGAAGTCGACGGCGTCGTCCACTACTGCGTCGCGAACATGCCGGGCGCCGTGCCGCGCACCTCGACGATCGCCCTCACGAACGCCACCCTTCCCTACACCCGCATGCTCGCGAACCTCGGCTTCGAAAAAGCCGTGCGCGGCAACGCCGGGTTGGCCGAGGGAGTGAACGTGTACAAAGGCGAGATCACGTACGAAGCGGTGGCGACGTCGCAGGATCGGAAGTACAGGGCTTTAGCCGAGCTGCTGTGACCACTCAGAGGGCAGATTGCGGAGGGCAGAGGGCAGACCGCCGCGTCTCCTTCTGCCCTCTGCCCTTCTGCCCTCCGCCCTCTGAATCATGACCACGACGTTCCGCGTTTCCTTGCTCAGCAACGACGCCCTCCAGCAAGGGGGCGTCGAGCTGATCGACGCGTGGCGTACGGACTCGGATGACAAGCTCTGGGTCGACATCCAGGAGCCGGAGCAGGAAACGATCGAGCCGCTGCTCGAGGAGCGATTCGGATTCCACGAGCTCGCCGCGGAAGACACGCTCTCGCCGAACACGCTCCCGAAATACGACTCCTTCACGAACTACGACTTCTTCATCTTCCGCACCGTCGACGTCAACGTCTCCGAGCACGTCTCCGAGACGCGCAAGATCGCGGCGTTCCTCGGCCGCAATTTCGTCTTCACCGTCCATCGCCGGCCGCTCGCCGCGGCGGACAATGTGTGGAACCGCCTGCGCGGAGACCGCCGCCTGTTCACCCGCGGCGTCGACTTTCTTCTGTACGCGATCGTCGATCAGATGGTCGACGCCTACTTCCCGCTGCTCGAGCAGATCGAGGAGTGCGTCGACAACCTGCAGGACCGCATCTTCGAGAGCGCGGAAGACGCGCATCTCGACGAGCTGCTGCATCTCAAGCGCGACATCAACGTCCTCCGCCGCCACTCGCTCCCGCAGCGCGAGCTGCTCAACCAGATCTCGCGCGGCGACGCGAAGTTCGTCCAGCGCGAGCACCTCATCTATTTCCGCGACGTCTACGACCACATGTTCCGCATCAGCGAGACCATCGACGTCGATCGCGATCAGATGACCGGCACGATGGAGGCCTACCTCTCCGTCGTCGCCAACCGCACCAACGAGATCATGAAGGTGCTGACGATCTTCTCCGCGATCATGCTCCCGCTCACGCTGATCGCCGGCGTCTACGGCATGAACTTCGAGCACATGCCGGAGCTGCACTGGATTCACGGCTATCCGTTCGCCATGAGCTTGATGTTCGGCATCGCTCTCCTGATGGGCGTGTATTTCTGGTTCAAAGGCTGGATCTCGTGGCCGCGAAGACGCAGTCGCCCGAAGATCTGACCGATCGCCGGATCGCGATCGCGCTCTTCGTCCTCGCGTTCGGCGTCTATTGCTATTTCTACGGCGGCTGGGGCGCGAATCAGGAAGTGAACTACGCGCTCACGCGCGCGATCGTCGAAGGCCGCACGTTCGCCGTCGATCGCTTCACCGTGCCAGAAGGCGACATCGCCGCCGGCACGGGCGGTCACATCTACAGCAACAAGCCGCCCGGCTTGTCCGTGATCTCCGCCGCGCCGTACTGGCTGCAATACGAACTGCAGCAGCGGCGGCGCATTCGCTTTCACGATTACTGGCGCACCAACAAACAGCTCGTCACCATCCAGGTCTGCGGCATCGCCGGCGCGCTCATCCCCGCGATTCTCTTCCTGTACGGACGCCGCACCCTCGGTGCGACTCGCCGGAGCGCTGCGCTCGTCGCAATCGCCATTGCCTTCGGCACCATCGTCCTTCCCTACTCAACGATGCTCTTCGCTCACGTTCCGGGCGCACTGTTTTTTCTGCTCGCGTTCACGCTCTTGAAAGACCGCCCGCTGTGGGCCGGAGCCTCCGCCGGAGTGGCGGGCGCCTGCTTTCTCCTGTCCGGCATCGCCGCATTGGTTCTGGTTGTCCTCGCCTGGTCCTATTCCAAACGACACGCACTGCTCTTCCTCGCCGGCGGCGTCCCGTTCGCCGCGGCGCTGGCGGCGTATCAATGGATCTGCTTCGGCTCTCCGCTCACCACGCCCTTGCAGGAGAGCCATGGCTACACCGAAAGCGGCCTGCTCCTCGGCGTCTTCGGCACGCCGCGCCTGTCGCGTCTTTGGGCGCTCACGTTCTCCGAATATCGCGGCCTCTTCTTCTGCTCGCCGGTTCTCCTGTTCGCGCTGATCGGCATCGTCGTCATGCTGCGGCGGCGTCGCGCTGAAGCCATCGCCATCGTTGCGATCGCGCTCGTCTTCCTCGTCGGCAATTCATCCTTCAACGGCTGGCACGGCGGCGCGGCATTCGGCCCGCGCTACCTGCTCCCGATCATCCCGCTCCTCGGCATCGCCATGCTGTTCGTCGCCGATCGCTGGCGTCCCGCCTGGCTGCCCGTCTGCGCCCTCTCGATCACCCTCAACCTCGCCGTCACCGCCGTCGACCCGCAGCCGCTGGAGGATGTGCGACGTCCGCTGACTGAGCACGTCGTGCCGGCGCTGCTGCGCGATCAACTCTCGCTCGCGCAGGACTCCTCACTCCAGCCCTCAGCGCTGTGGATCGTCGCCGGCAGCTCTGCGATCCTGCTGGCCGCACGCCTGCCTCGCCAAACAAAGGAGTTTGATTCGCGAGGCAAGGGCGCTTGATTGGTGGGTCAAGAGTTTTGATTCGCGAATCAAGCGGTTTGATGTGCGAATCAAACAACCTTGATTCGCGCGATAAGCCCCCTTGATTCGCGAATCAAACTTCTTGATACGCGAATCAAGAAGCTTGATCTGCGAATCAAAGTGTTTGACCTCGCATGGGGACGATTTCGCCGCGCGAATCAAGACGCGTTGCCTCGCGAGACAAAAACTTCGCCCCGAAGGGTCAACAGTGTTGCCTCGCGGGTCAAAACGTTTGACTCGCGAATCAAATCCCTTGATTCGCCAATCAAACCCTCTTGTCTCGCCAATCAAGGGGCTTTGGAGTTGACCCGGTTTCGTGGACACCTGAGGATGTTGAGAGGAGTCCACGATGGGAAAGCGACAACGATATTCAACAGAGCTGCAGGAGCAGATGGTGCGGCTGGTCCGAGCGGGACGGACGCCCGGTGAACTGGCCCGG
>DATFHJ010000434.1:0-6233 GCA_035248585.1 Thermoanaerobaculia bacterium | reverse complement strand
AGGCGGAACGTGCTGCCGCCGTGGCGCCGCATCTGCTGGATGAGCACCTGCGATTCGAACGGCGCCGTGTCGCCTTCGAGCACGACGTTCGCGATCCGCGCCTCCGGCCCCGGCGTGACGCTGAAGTTGACGCTGGCGATGCTGCGCGCGCGATTGAACTCCGTCTCCGGATCGACGGTCGCCTCGAGATAGCCGTTGCGATTCAGCCACTCCTGAATCGCACGCGCGCTGTCGTCGACGGCATCGAGGGAGAGCACCTGGCCGGTGCGGACTTTCAACTCGCGCTGCGCCGCGGTGCGGTCGCTCCCCTTCAACCCGGCGATGAAGATCTCGCCGACGCGATATTGGAGATAGAGCGAGAACGTGAGCACGCCCCCGGGCGCCGCATCGACGCGGACGTCGCGGAAGTTGCCGGTGGCGTAGAGATTCTTGATCGACGACTGCACCTCCCGAATCGACACCGGCTGGCCGACTTTGAGCGTGACGAGATCGTCGACGCGCGTGCTGTCGAAGGGCGCGTCGGCGTGGAATTTAATTTCGGTGATCGTCTGCGCATCCGCGGCGCGAACGTTGACGGCCGTCGTTGGTGGTGGAGCGGCGGGCTTCAGCCCGCCGGCCGTGGTTTCCGGCGGGCTGAAGCCCGCCGCTCCATCGTCTTCGTTACCGCCGAACTTCCAGTGCGCGTCATATCTCCGCCGGAAGCGCGCATCAATCCGGTACTCGTCCGTTTCGTCGCGCGTGAGCTGGAGCGTGTAGATGCTGTTGACGACCCACTCCAGCGCCTGGCGGCTCTGGTTGTTGTCGAGGTTGTAAACCATGAGGAAGCGCAGCGAATTGGAGAGGCGCTTCTCGAACGTCACCTTGCGTCCCGGGCCGGAGCCGGTGTCGAGGAGGCCGGGGTCGTAGGTGAACGAGTCGACGAACGGCAGGACGCGCGACGCGAGCGCGGTGGAGAGACTCTGATACAGGAGCGACTGCCCCATCAGGCCCGCGTAGCCGGCCTGCGTCGTGCCGGGGCGGCTGCCGAGCTGGCCGAAGCCGAGGATCGAGAACAGCGTGATGTCGCTCGCCGGCGGATCGCTGGTGATCGTCGGCGACATGCGGTCGAGCGTGCCGTTGAGATTGATCGTCACATCGAGCGGGCCGCTTTCGATTTCGGACAAGCCGCCCGAGACCGTGCCCTCGATCGTGACGTCGAAGAACGGATCGATGCGGAACGGATTCTGGAACGAGATCGTGCCGCGCGTGAGGCGATAGTCGACGCCCTGGATGCGAACCGTGCCGCCTTCTTCGAGCGTCACTTCGCCGAGGATCACCGGCGCGGCGACGGTTCCCGTCACGTCGAGCTCCGCGCTTCCGCTGACCTCGGCGATGTTGTTCCGCACCGCCAGCGTGCCGGGCGCGGTGAGATGGATGTTGAGCTGGATGCGATCCTGCCACGTGGCGGTGGAGACGGGCGTCACGCGGCTGCGCGAGAGGATGACGTTGAGCAGCGTCTGCTGCACGTCGAACTCGCGGAAGTAGAGCGCGCGCGTGACGTCGACGTCGCCGGTGATCGCGGCGCGCTCGAGATCGCCGGAGAAGAGCAGGTTGAAGTTGCCCTCGATGGTGACGCCTTCGTAGTAGCGCAGCGAGACGCCCGTGCCCTGGATGGTGATGCGCGCGCGCTGCGGCTTCATCCCCGCGAGCGTGATCGCGCCGCCGGCGACGACCGTGCCGCCGCCGACCGTCGCGCGCACGGATTCGATCTCGATGCGGTCTCCGCGGAAGCGCAGCGTGCCGTTGATCTCATCGATCAGCTGCGGGAAGCCGGCGAACTTCACCTGCGCATCCGACAGCTCGATCGTGCCGGTCACACGCGGGCTCGTGATCACGCCGGCCACGCTGATGGCGACGTCGGCGTGTCCGTCCGCGCGCATGTCGCTGGCGAAGAGCTGCAACAGCGCCGCTTCGATGCGCCCGCGCACGTCGACGTTGACGGCCTTGTCGCCGACGAGATCGGCGTAGCCGGTGACGCCGAACGTCGCGTCTTCGCTGCGCAGCGAGAACGAGTCGAACGAGATGCGGCCGTTGCGCAGCGCGATGCGCAGCGGCTCGGGCGTGACGAATTGATGATCGCCGAGCTTGAGATCGAACACCGGCGCAGTCGCTTCGACGACCAGCGCTTCGATCGGCGTCAGCTTGCCGCCGAGCTTCAGATCGAGCACGAGCTTGCCCGATGCCGGCAGCGACGCGGTGGCCGGCGACAGCGCGACCGCGCGGGCGATGTCGGCGATCGTGACGCGCACGTTGCCGTCGACCGTCATCTCCGGACCGACGTCCCCTTCGCCTTCGATCGTGACGATGTCGGCGACCGAGCCTTTCACGACGAGGCGTCCGCCGCGAATGGCGATGTAGAGCGACGGCGGCGCGGAGCCTTCCGGCAGCGCCAGACCGCGCAGCGTCGCGCCTTCGAGCGTCGCTTCGACGACGAGCTCCGGCTTCGTGAACGTGCCGGCGCCGGTCGAGCGCAGCACCAGCCGTCCGCCGAGGATGTTCTGCAGCGACTCGAAGATCTTCAGCTTTGACAAGTCGATCGACGTCGACGAGATCGTGTAGCTGAACTGCTCCTTCGCCAGATTCAGCTCCGCCTCGCCGCGAATCTCGCCGGCCGCCGTGCGCACGAGCACGTTCGTCGCGCGCATGCGTCCCTGCGTGAACGTGACGTCGGCCGACGCCAGGTCCACCGCCTCGCCCATCACCACGCCGTGGCGCACCGTCACGCTGCCGCTTCCTTCGAGCGATTCCTTGCGCCCGGCGATGCGCAGCGTGCCGGTGAGATCGCCGGTGACCGGCATCTTGCCGAAGTCGAGGAACGCGGCGATGTCGGCGATCGGGAAGTTGTTCGCGGCGACGGCGAGGTCGAGCTCGACGTTGCCTTCGCCCGGATGCCAGTTCACCGAGCCGTCGAGCTTCAGCGTGGCATCGGCACGCTTGATCACGAGTCCGACGAACGTCGCCCGGCCTTCGTCCGGCGTGCCGGCGACGATCAGTTTTCCGGTCGCGAAGCCGGAGCCGATCTTCATCTGCAGTCCCATCGCATCGATCGCGCGCTGCGCGGGATAGCCGTTCGCATCGACGGCGATGTCGAAGACGGGACCGGGGCCGCTTTCGGGGAAACGAATCGTGCCGTTGATCGCGAGACGTCCGCTGCCATCGGTGAAGACGGCGCGATCGAACGTCAGCGCGCCGCGCGTGCCGTCGTAACGGAGATCGAGATCCGCATCGCCGAGGAGCACGTCGTGATACTTCACGCCGCTGCCGCTGACGTGCGCGACGAGCTGCGGCTTGTCGATCGGACCTTTCACATCGGCGTTGATCGTGCCGGCGCCGCCGAGTCCGAGCAGCGTGAAGTCCTGCTTCCCGGCGGAGTGCGCGAAGTTGTAGGCCAGGCGATCGAGCTCGGAGAAATCGGTGCTGCGGATGTTCGACTTCAGATCGAGCACCACGCCTTCGATCTTCATCGTCCCGGTGAGGCTGATGTGCGACGCGTTCGTGTCGAGCTCCGTCTTGCGGAAGATCACGCTGCCGCGATCGAGCGCGAAGTCGACGAGGCCGGAAACCGGCATCGGATACTTTGCATTCGAAAACGCGACGTTGCTCTTCGCGAGGCGCGCGCTTCCTTCGCCCGTGCCGCCGAGGATCGCGTCCTTGTTCCAGCGATACGTCAGGTTGCCGGTCGCCGCCGCGCGAATGCCGGTGTTCTCGATCGTCCAGTCGTTGAACAGCTTCTCCATGGAGATGCCGTAGTAGCGGAGGTCGAGCTTCATCGGATACGGCTCGGCGAGTTGCGCGAGCGCGTAGTTCGCGGCGATCGTTCCGCCGCCGTAGCCGGCCTTCTCGACCTGCAGCGTGAGGTTGTTCGTATTGAGGTCGACGCGGCCTTTTGCGTCGGTCAATTCGTACGCATCGGCGACGATGTGCGGCGACACCCAGCCGCCCGACAGCCGGTACTCGCCCTGTTTTCCTTTCAGCTGCGTGTCGAGCGTGAGCGTGCCGGCGAGCTGCGGCTTCACTTCGAAGATCTCTTTCACGCGCTCGAGCGACAGCCGCGACGCGAGCTTCAGGTTGTACGCGCCTTCGCTCAGCGGATTGATCTCGCCGGAGACGAACGCCTCGAGGCCTTTGCCGCGCAGCGCGATCGATTGCAATGCGAGCACGCCGGGTGTGAACCGGAATCCGCCGCGCAGATCGAGATTGAATGCGCGGTACTTTTCCACGCGCACGTTGACGAGTGGGCTGTGCAGCACGCCCGCGTACAGATCCTCGGCCTGCGTGATCGTGATCTGCGAGTCGATGTTCGTGGCGATCGCGCGGATGTCGTGCTTGCGGTCGAAGAAACTGAAGCCGCCGCCCGTGACGAACATCTTCCCGAGCTCGAGATGCACGATCTCG
The DNA here is from genome assembly GCA_035248585.1 of Thermoanaerobaculia bacterium. Taxonomy (GTDB): domain Bacteria; phylum Acidobacteriota; class Thermoanaerobaculia; order Gp7-AA8; family Gp7-AA8; genus QHVT01. Next base: position 1,799 of record DATFHJ010000434.1, on the reverse strand, counting down.
CCTTTGCGCTTCGGCCCCGACTTCCATTTCGGGAAGTTGTGCTCTCCGTTCGGCAGGACTTCGAAGAAGAGCTGCGGATCGCGGATGTCGATCCGTCCGACTTTGATGTTGCGCTGCCAGAACGATTCGATGCCGCCGGTGATCTCGACCTGGCGCACGGTGGCGAAGTAGCGCGCCGCGCCGCCCGGCGCGTTGGCGATGCGGAGATCGTTGAGAAGGATCTTCGCCGGCCGGCCGCGGGTGATGACGACGCTTTTGATGTAGACCTCGCGGCCCAATCGTTCCTCGAGCGTCTTCTCGATGCGCGTGCGAACGAGGCCGGCGAAGCTGCCCGTGCCGAGGTAAAACCAGCCGCCGCCGATGATCACGAAGAGGAGCAGAAACGCGCCGCCGAAGAAGTAGAGGATTGTTTTCAGGCAGCCCCACATCGGACCGCGGCGCTGACGCTCGCGCGCGGAGCGATGGTGCCCTTTGTGAGGGGGCAACAATGGATCTGCGGGATCGTCGACGTTCATGTACTGCGCGGCAGTTGCGCTTGCTAGTTGCGAGCCACGAGAAACAGGTCGCGGAGGTTGTTCCCGGACGGCCTAATCATAATCGGCTCACCGACTTGCGCGGCAATGCGTAACGAATCCGACGCATCGAGAGCGGCCTGCGCTTCAGTGGAGGACAGGCACTCCTGCCTGTCCGGTAAATAGATGCCGGCGACGCCACTGTTGCCGTCGACGCCGTCGGAGCTGGCGAAGAGGGCCTCGGAAGTGCTTTTCATGGCAAAGCGGACCGCCAGCTCGCAGCAGCGGCCCCCGCGGCCTGGGCCCTTGATGGCCACTGTCGGCTCGCCACCGGCGACGATGTTTTTCTCACGCGCAAGCATCACCGCCGCCTCCTCGACGCCGCATTCGATTTGCCGTTCGAGTCTGCGCACGCCCATCAACTCCGCGGCCGTTTGCGTCAGCGTGTCGTTGTCGGCGATAAGGATCATGTTTCGCTCGCTCGGTCCCGAGGCCACGTCTTTGTGTTGATCTTTGCCAACATCCGAATACACGAGCGTCACGACGTTGCCGCGCACTCGCTCGCCCAACCGCCCACCCTTGATCGCCGACAGCTTCTTCCGCTCCGCGTTGATCGCGCCGATCGGCAACCCCGACGCCACGAGTTGCGCGTTCCGCTCGATCAACTCGTCCTCGCTATGTCCCGCGAGCGGGACTTCGACACACGCCGATCCGCCGCCCGAGACGAGAAAGAGAATGTCGCGATGCGCGTCCACGAACTGCAGCAGCGCGCGCCCGGCCTCGAAGCTCGCGCGCGTCATCTGCGGGTGTCCGCCGAGGTGGACTTCAACGCGAACTGTGGAGCGGCGGGCTTCAGCCCGCCGGGAAGCCGGCAGGCTAAAGCCTGCCGCTCCACCGGGGAGCCTGTATCCCTCCGGAATGGCGACGAACGCGTTCAGGACGGGTAGGACTTCTACGACGCCATCGAGCAATGCGCCGGCGCATTTGCCGATGGCTACGACATTGCGCGGCATGTCACTTGTGAGCACGCGCTGCACGAGTTTCTCGGGAGCGCAGCGTTCGAGCGTTGTGAGATAGATCGCTTTCAAGTCCACCGCGGCGCGATTATCCTCGTCTCGTGCCTCGCCGCCATCTCCGCACGCGCGTGCTGCTCCTCACCGGAGCGTTCGCGGTCGCGTTGTTCGCGATCACGTTCGGCTTGAGCTGGCGCGCGCGCGAGGCGCAGCAGCGCTGGACGCAGCTCATCTCCGTGGAGATGAAAACCGTGACCACGCTCGAGGAGCTGAT
>DATFHJ010000433.1:0-29030 GCA_035248585.1 Thermoanaerobaculia bacterium | reverse complement strand
TCGTCGCGCTCTCTCTCGTTTTTCTCGTCGCCTGCGCGACGAGCTCGCCGCGATCCAATGACGATGCGCTGCTGGATGACGTCCAGCGGCGCACGTTTCATTTCTTCTGGGACCTGGCCGATCCGAACACGCAGTTGATTCCCGACCGCGCGCCGACGCCGTCGTTTTCCAGCATTGCGGCGGTCGGCTTCGGATTGACCGCATACGGCATCGGCGCGGAGCGCGGCTATGTGACGCGCGAGCAGGCCGCGCAGCGGACGCTGGCCACGCTGCAATCGCTGTTGGCGATGAAGCAGGGCCCGGAGCCGCGTGGCGTGTCGGGCTATAAAGGCTTCTTCTATCACTTCCTCGACATGAAGACGGCGGAGCGGTTCGGGACCGTCGAATTGTCGACCGTCGATACGACGCTGCTCATTGCCGGGGCTTTGTTCGCGCAGTCGTATTTCGATCGCGACAACGAAACGGAAAAAGGGATTCGCGACGCGGCGGAGCGTCTTTACGAGCGCATCGAGTGGCCGTGGGAGGAAATCCGCGCAAACGCGATCAGTATGGGCTGGACGCCGGAGCAGGGATTTCACACCTACGACTGGCGCGGCTACAACGAGGCCATGATCGTCCCGATCCTGGCGATGGCCTCGCCGACGCATCCCGTCGATCCCGCTGCCTGGGCGGAGTACCACAAGACCGACCGATGGGGCACGTTTTACGGACAGGAGCACGTTCTCTTCGCTCCGCTGTTCGGCCATCAGTACTCGCACGTCTGGATCGATTTCCGCGGCATCTCGGACGGCCGCTATCCGATCGACTATCACGAGAACTCGCGGCGGGCGACGCTGTCGCAGCGCGCGTACGCGATCGACAACCCGCAGAAATATCTCCATTACGGCCCGGAGATCTGGGGATTGACGGCGTGCGACGGTCCGATGGACGCGACGATCGTCATCGACGGCCGCCCGCGCACGTTTCATTCGTATACCGCGCGCGGCGCGACGGAAGGCGACATTCGCGACGACGGCACGATCGCGCCAACCGCGGCCGTTTCTTCGATCGCATTCGCGCCCGAAATCGCCATTCCCGCCATTCGCGAAATGAGCAAGCGGTACGGCGAGAATCTCTATTCGAAATATGGATTCCTCGACGCCTTCAATCCGACGCTGAAGACGACGGAACAACTGAAGCACGGCCGCGTCGATCCGCAGATGGGCTGGTTCGACGTCGATTATCTCGGCATCGATCAGGGACCGATCCTGGCCATGATCGAGAATTACCGCACCGGACTCGTGTGGAACACGATGAAGAAGAATCCGCACATTGTGCGAGGGCTGAGGCGTGCGGGGTTCAAGGGCGGGTGGCTGGACGAGGGGAAATGAATGCAGAATGCAGAATGCAGAATTAAGAATTCAGAATTGAGGTGGCGCAAGACAATTCTCAATTCTGCATTCTGCATTCTGCATTCTGCATTCATCTTTCTAGGGTGCACCCGGACGCGCGACACCCGCACCACCCTCGAGTTCTGGGGCCTCGGCCGCGAGGGCGAAGTCGTCGCGGAAATGATCCCGGAGTTCGAGCGCCGCAATCCCGGGATCAAGGTCGTCATGCAGCAGATCCCGTGGATCGCGGCGCACGAGAAACTGCTGACCGCGCACGTCGGCGATGCCACGCCGGACGTCGCGCAGATGGGCAACACCTGGATTCCGGAGTTCGTGACCGTGGCCGCGCTGGAGGAATTGCAATGGCCGGCCGCCGATCAGCGCGATTTCTTTCAGGGCATCTGGGCCACGAACGTCGTCAACGGAAAGCTCTACGGCATTCCGTGGTACGTCGACACGCGGGTGCTCTTCTATCGCAAGGACATCCTCGCCACGGTCGGCTATCCGAACGGACCGCGCACGTGGAGCGAGTGGATCGACTGCATGGAGCGGCTCAAGCGCGAGAAGAAGAGCCGCTACGGAATCCTGATGCCGACGAACGAGCACGAGCACATCGAGGTGCTGGCGATGAGCAACGGCTCGCCGTTTCTGAAGGCGAACGGCACGCGCGGCGCGTTCCGCGAGCCGCCGTTCCGCGACGCGTTCGCGTTCTACGTCTCGCTGTTCGAGCGCGGCTTCGCGCCGAAGGTCAACAACACGCAGGTCGCGAACCTCTATCAGCAGTTCGCGCAGGGCGAGTTCGTCATGCACATCACCGGGCCGTGGAACGTCGGCGAGTTCCGGCGCCGGCTGCCGGCGAACATGCAAGACAAGTGGGCGACCGCGCCGCTGCCGGCCCGCGACGCCAAGACGACACCCGGCATCTCGATGGCCGGCGGCGCGAGCCTGGTGATCTTTCGCGGTTCGCCGCGCAAGGCCGAGGCGAGGAAGTTCATCGAGTTTCTCTCGGAGCCGGCGCAGCAGGTGCGCTTCTATGAATTGTGCGGCGATCTGCCGCCGCGGCGCAGCGCGTGGCGCGCGCCGTCGCTGGCGAACGATCCGTACTTCCCCGCGTTTCGCGCGCAGCTCGAGCGCGTGGCGCCGTTTCCGCCGGTGCCGGAGTGGGAGCAGATCGCGACGGCGATGTACGAGCACGGAGAGATCGCGGTGCGCGGCGTGATGACGCCGGACGCGACGCTGGCCGATCTCGACCGCACGTCCGACCGCATTCTCGAAAAACGCCGCTGGGTGCTTGCGCAATGAGCACCGAGGCGCGCGCCGCGCTGCTGTTCCTCTCGCCCGCGCTGTTCGTGCTGGCGATCTTCTTTTTCATCCCCGTGCTGGCCGGCTTCGCGCTGAGCGTGACCGACTTCGACCTCTACGCCATCGGCGACATTCACAATCTCCGCTTCATCGCGCTGCAGAATTACGCGTCGCTCCTGCGCAGCGAGGTGTTCTGGACGGCGTTCCTGAACACGCTCTACTTCGCCATCGCCGGCGGGCCGCTGACGGTCGCCGCGTCGCTCGCCGCCGCGCTGCTGGTGAACGCGAAGGCGGCGCGGTGGAAGCCGCTGTTTCGCACGATCTATTTCGCGCCGGTCGTCACGACGCTCGTGGCCGTGGCCATCGTCTTCCGGTTCCTCTATCACCCGCGCTTCGGCATGATCAATCGCGCGCTGGAGAGCATCGGCCTGCACGGCGTCGACTGGCTGAGCGATCCGCACCTGGCCATGCCGGCCATCATCGCCGTCGCGGTGTGGAAGAACTTCGGCTACAACATGATCATCTTCATCGCCGGGCTGCAGAACATCCCCGACGAGTTGTACGAGGCCGCGCGCATCGACGGCGCCGGCGAGTGGAAGCAGTTCCGCCACGTCACGCTGCCGATGCTCGGCCCGACGTTTCTCTTCGTCGGCATCGTCACCGCGATCGGCTACCTGCAGCTCTTCGCCGAGCCGTACGTGATGACGCACGGCGGCCCGCTCAACCGCACGCTCTCGGCGGTGATGCTGATGTATCAGCAGGGCTTCAAGTTTTTCCGGATGGGCTACGCGGCGGCGGTGGCGTTCCTGCTGTTCCTCACCATCGCCGCGGCCACCGCGCTGCAGATGCGCGTGCAGGAGCGGCGATGAAGAAAGTGCTGCTGCACGCGGCGCTCATCGCCGGCAGCCTCCTGACGCTCTTCCCGCTGCTGTGGATGCTCGCGGCGTCGTTCATGTCGAACGGCGAGGCCACGACGTATCCGCCGCACGTCGTGCCGCATGCGCCGACGCTCGAGCAGTACCGCCAGCTGTTCGTGCGGCTCAACATCGGCCGCGCGTTTTTCAGCAGCACGGTCATCGCCGTCGTGACGACGCTCTTCTCGCTGCTCTTCAACTCGATGGCCGGCTACGCCTTCGCGCGCCTTCGCTTTCGCGGCCGCGACCGCCTCTTCACGCTGCTCCTCGCCGCGCTCGTGATCCCCGCGCAGGTCGGGATGCTTCCGCTCTTCCTCCTGATGAAGTCCCTCGGCCTGGTGAATACGTACTGGGGCGTGATCATCCCCTCGCTCGCCTCCGTGTTTGGCATCTTTCTCATCCGCCAGTTCATGCTCTCCATTCCGCAGGAGCTGCTCGAAGCCGCGCGCATCGACGGCGCGGGCGAGTGGCGGATCTACTGGTCCGTGGTCATGCCGCTCGCGCGTCCGATCCTGGCCACGCTGGCCATCTTCACGTTCATGACGACGTGGAACGATTTCATGTGGCCGCTGATCGTGCTGAGCGACGAGTCGCGCTACACGCTGCCGGTGTCGCTGGCGAACCTCGTCGGCGAGCACGCCCAGGACGTCGAGCTGATGATGGCCGGCTCGGTCCTGACGGTGCTGCCGGTGCTCGCGCTGTTTTTGTTTTTGCAGCGGTACTACATCGCGGGATTGATGCAGGGAAGCGTGAAGGGATGAAGTGGATCGCGTTTCTCGCGCTTTTGGAGTGCGGCAGCGTAGCTGCCGCTTTTGAAAGCGGCGGCTTAGCCGCCGCAGTCCAAAAGTGGACCGCCCATCCCGCCCACGGCGTGGAGATGCATCTCTCCCGCGAAGGCGAAGTGAATCGCCTCGACTTCGATTTTCACGGCCACGGCGGCTACGCGATCGCGCGCCGCGACGTGGAGCTGGATCTGCCGCCGAACTACCAGTTCACGTTCCGCGTCCGCGGCGAGACGGAAACGCAGACGCTCGAGTTCAAGCTCGTGCGCGGCGATGACGTGTGGTGGATCAATCGCCTCGACTTTGCGTTTCCGCGCGAATGGCAAACGCTGACAACGAAGAAGCGGCAGATCTCGTTCGCGTGGGGGCCGTCGGGCGGTGGGGAGCTCAGGCACATCAACGCGATGGAGGTCGTCGTCACCGCGAGCAGCGGCGGGAAGGGAACGGTGTGGTTTACCGATCCCGTGCTCGAGGAACTGCCGCTCGTGACGAACGAGATCGGCGGGTTGATCGTCGACTGCGCGAACTGCAGCGTGCCGGGCGCGGTGCAGGAACGAGTCGGCAATCAACTTTTCGTCTGGCTGCCCGCCACGCCGACGCAGGTCCCGCAGGTGGACGGGAAAGTCACACCGATGCCGGTCGATTGGGCGCCGACGAAGAACGATTTCTGTTCGATCGTCGCGAAGCACGCGCGGCGCGGCGACTACCCGCGCTATTTCCTCGGCGAGCAGTCGTATTGGACGGTCATCGGCGCCGACGGGGCCGAGCACGAGGCGCTGGTCAGCGAAGACGGCGCGGTCGAGCCGTTCAAGAGCGGTGAGTCGATCGAGCCGTTCCTGCACGTGAACGGCAAGCGCCTCACGTGGGCCGACGTCGAGATCACACAGTCGCTGGCCGAAGGCGATCTGCCGATTCCGTCGGTGACGTGGAAAACGAAAGGCGCGTCAATGACGATGACCGCGGCGGTGAGCAGCTCGTCGATGCTGCAGCTTCGCTATCGCGTGCGCGGCGACGCGTCCCTGGAATTGAAAGTACGGCCGTTCCAGGTCAATCCGTCGACGCAGTTCCTGAACACGGAAGGCGGCGTGACGCGAGTCTTTCACGAACTGCGGCTTCCAAAGTGCGCGACCGGATGTGACATCGACATCCCACTGCAGCCCGGCGCGAAGCGCGAGTCGTTCGAGAAGATCGCCGCCGACTGGCGCGAGAAGCTCCACCGCGTCACGCTCGACATCGCCGGCGCGCCGGAGATCGCGGACACGATCCGCGCGAACCTCGCATACACGCTCATCCATCGCGACGGTCCCGCGCTGCAACCGGGCTCGCGCTCGTACGAGCGCGCATGGATTCGCGACGGCGCGCTGATCTCCTCGCTGCTCCTTCGCCTCGGCCACGCGGACGTCGCCAAGCATTTCGCGACCTGGTTCGCATCGTTCCAGTACGAGAACGGCAAAGTGCCGTGCTGCGTCGACAAGCGCGGCGCCGATCCCGTTCCGGAGAACGACAGCCACGGCGAGTTGATCTTTCTCGCTCAGGAGATCGAGCGGTACACCGGCGAGAAGTTGCTGCAGCCGAACGTCGCCGCCGCGCGCCGCTACATCGAAGAACTGCGCTCGCAGAATCACGGCGAGTTCGAAGGGCTGGTGACGGAGTCGATCAGTCACGAGGGCTACTCGGCAAAGCCGGTGCATTCGTACTGGGACGACTTTTTCTGCCTGAAGGGAAACGACACGCCCGACTTCCGCCGCGACCTGACAAACTCGATCCGCCGCACGATCGAGAAACATCACCTCGACTACGTGCCGTCGTCGGTGGAGCTCGCGGATTTCGATCCGACGTCGACGTCGATCGCGATCTCGCCGCTCGGCCTCATGTCGCTCTTCCCCGAAAAGGAGCTCCGCCGCACGTACGAGAAATACCTCTCGAATCTCGCCCGTCCGCGCGCCGACTACACGCCGTACGAGATGCGCAACATCGGCGCTCTGATCCGCCTCGGCGAGCGCAATCGCGCGCTGCAGCTGGTGGATCGCTTCATGCTCGACCGCCGGCCGGCGGGGTGGAAACAGTGGGCCGAGGTCGTGCGGACGGAGTACCGAAAAGCGGGATTCGTCGGCGACATGCCGCACGCGTGGGTCGCGTCCGATTTCATGCGCTCGATCCTCGAGGCCATCGTGTACGAGCGCGACGACGGCACGCTGGTCATCGGCGCGGGCGTGCCGACGCGCTGGTTGCCGTTGCACGTCGGCCCGCTGCCGACGAGCCAGGGCGTGATCGATCTGCGCATCGATCGCGATGGAAGCATTCGTTTGAAGGGCGCGACGCGCTACGAGAGCGCGCTTTCCGACGCAGCGTCGAACAAGTGAATGCGATTCGCGTCGACGCCGAGGGTGATTGCGTCGCCCGCGTGCGGCGCGTCGTGCGGATCAAAGATCGCAACGAGCTTTTCGGTGCCCGCGGTCGCGTAGACGATCGTCTCGTGGCCGACCGGCTCGACGAGATCGACCGTGGCGCGAATGTCGTTGCCGCGCGTCAGATGTTCGGGCCGGATGCCCATGATCACACGGCGCTCGGATGCGAGCGGGATGCGCAGAGGCAGCGTGAATGAAGAAGTGCGCAGCGTCGCGCCGTCGACGGTGGCCTGCAGGAGATTCATCGGCGGCGTGCCGATGAACTGCGCGACGAAGGCGTTCGCAGGCTTCTCGTAAACCTCGCGCGGCGTGCCGACCTGCTGGATTTTTCCGTCGCGCATCACCGTGATGCGATGGCCCATCGTCATCGCCTCGACCTGGTCGTGCGTGACATAGACAGACGTGGTTCCGAGGGATTGCTGGAGCTTCGTGATCTCGGCGCGCGTTTGCACGCGCAGCTTCGCGTCGAGGTTCGAGAGCGGCTCGTCGAAGAGGAAGACCGCGGGCTGGCGGACGATGGCGCGGCCGACGGCGACGCGCTGGCGCTGGCCGCCGGAGAGCTCTTTCGGCTTGCGGTCGAGGACGTGGCCGATGCCGAGGATCTCGGCGGCGCTCGCGACGCGGCGGTTCATCTCGTCTTTGGCCACGCCGCGCATGCGGAGGCCGAACTCGAGGTTCTCGCGCACGGTCATGTGCGGATAGAGCGCGTAGCTCTGAAACACCATGGCGATGTCGCGGTCCTTCGGCGCTAGGTTGTTCACGACGCGCCCGCCGATCGACACCGTGCCGGCGCTGACGTCTTCGAGGCCGGCGATCATGCGCAACGCGGTCGACTTGCCGCAGCCGGACGGACCGACCAGCACCATCAGCTCGTGATCGTCGATGTGGAGGTTGAGGTTCTCGATGACGGAGACGTCGCCGTACCGCTTCGCGACATCGGTGAACGTGACGTCGGAGGACATGCGGGTAGTTTAGAACTGAAAGTAAATGAACGGCGCGCTGGTGTTGGGCCAGAAGAGCACGAACGCCGCGCCGATGAGCGCGCAGGCCGCGGCCTGCACCGCGAGCGGCGCACGGGCGAGGCGTGCGTCGAGGTCGCGCGGCACCGCGAAGAAGAGCGCGATCAGCGCGAGGGTGGTGAGGAAGTAGAGGCCGGTGAGGCCGCGGTGGGCGAGGTCGAAGTTGAAATCGAAGAGCACGAACTTCTTCATCGCCACGAACATCGTCTCGAAGTCGTGCACGCGGAACGCGATCCAGGTGAGGAGGAGGCAGTAGTAGAACAACAGTGGAGCGGTGGGCTTTAGCCCACCGGGATTCCGGCGGGCTGAAGCCCGCCGCTCCACTGAGAGCAGCACGCCGTGCATCGCGCCCCAGAGCACGAAATTCCAGCTCGCGCGTGCCAGAGTCCGCCGAGGATCATCGTGATCATCAGGTTGCGGATGCGGTGCTGGCGATTGCCGCCGAGGGGGATGTAGAGGTAGTCGCGAAGCCACGTCGAAAGGCTGATGTGCCAGCGGTGCCAGAACTCGCGCGGATTCTTCGCTGCGTACGGCCGGTCGAAGTTGAGCGGGATCTCGAAGCCGAAAACGGCCGCGAGCGCGCGGGCCATGTCCGAGTAGCCGGAAAAGTCGCAATAGATCTGAATTGCGAACGCGATCGTCGCAATCCAGATGATGACGCTCGGCCACGGCCGCGGATCGCCGAACACGTTGTCGACGAAGAGCGCGACGTTGTCGGCGACGAGCACTTTCTTCGCGAGGCCGCGGATGAACAGGAACAGGATCGACGGCGAGAACTGCAGCGTGACGCGGCGCTCGAGCTGCGGGAGGAACTGCTTTGCGCGAAGAATCGGGCCGGCGACGAGGACGGGAAAGAAGGCAATGAACAGCGCGAAGTCGAGTGCCGAGCGGCAGGCCGGGATCTCGCGGCGGTACACGTCGATCGTGTAGCTCATCGTGTGGAAGGTGTAGAAGGAGATGCCGATCGGCAGGAGGACGCCGGCGAGCGGCGCGCCGATCGTGGAGGCGACGAAGTCGTAGTACTTGAAAAAGCCGAGCAGGCCGAGGTTCAGCGTGAGGCTGAGAATCAGCAGCGTTCGCCGGCGCGTGTCGCGTGACTCCGCTTCGATGGCCTGGGCGAGGAAGTAGTCGAGAAAGGTCGTGAAGAGGAGCGGCGCGAGGAGAGCGACGCTCCACCAGCCGTAAAACGTGTAGCTGGCGAGAAGGAGAATGACTTTTCGCGCGGTGGCGTTGCGCGTGAGGGCGACGAGCGTGATCGTCACGCCGAGGAAGATGGCGAACGGGAGCGTGTGGAAGAGCATGAATCCGGAATAGTTTGCCGCTTCCCGCGCATTTGCATACGTTTGCTGACTCCCGTCAGCACATTTCTTTCACAATCTGCTAGCTCCTTGGACCATCGCAGAGGCGGGGTCCCGCTAGGCCAGAAGGAGGTTTCGATGAGGACTTACGAAGTCCTGTTCATTCTTTCTCCGCAAACGACGGAGGAGGAAACCACGACGTTGATCGGCGATTTCAAAGGCATCGCCGAGAAGAACGGAGCCACGCTCAAGAATGAAGAAGCGTGGGGCCGCCGTCGTCTCGCCTATCCCATCCACAAGTTCACCGAAGGCATCTACCACCTGTTCGTGTTCGAGAGCGGGTCGTCGCTTTCGGAGCTCGACCGCCGCATGAAGAACGTCGATCGCGTTCTGCGTCACGTGATCGTGCGGACGGACGAGGATCACAAGCGCGCCGACAAGCTGGCGAAGCGGAATCCGAAGAAGGACCGCGTGCGCCCGGCGGCTGCTGTTCCCGCGCAGCCGATCGAGCAGCTGCCGGTGGAAGGCGCCGAGGAAGCGCCGCAGGCGTAAGGAGGAGACGACATGGCAACGATGACAGGTGGTCCGAGAGGACGAGGACCGGGCGGACCGGGCGGCGGCGACGATCGCCGCGGCGGCGGTGGTCCGGGCGGCGGTCCGGGCGGAAAGAAGAAGTTCTTCTATCGCCGGAAGCGCGTGTGCAAGTTCTGCGTCGAGAAGATCGAGTACATCGACTTCAAGGACGTGAAGACGCTGCAGCAGTTCATCCCGGAGCGCGGCAAGATTCTTCCGCGCCGCATTTCCGGCACGTGCGCGCTGCACCAGCGCAAGCTGCAGAACGCCATCAAGCGCGCGCGCATCGCGGCGCTCTTGCCGTTTACCGCTGACTGAGCTTTCTCGTGATCGAAACGTCTCTCCATCAGAGCGAGCCGGTGATGCTGCCAGGACGTCCGTTAGGACGTCTGATCCGCAGCATTGCCGGATATTCGCTGATGACGGCGCTGATGATCGTCACGCCGCTGCTGGTCTTCGTGCCGGCGGCGCTGTTCCATTGCGCGATCCGCAACGGGAGGCGCGCGGCATGGGTGACGCTCGTTCTCGCCGTCGCGCTGGCGGCGCTCTACGTCTCCACGATGTCCGCCACTCCGGCGGCCGCGGTGAAGATGGCGTGGACGTACGTCGCCGGCGTGACGCTCGGCATCGCGCTGCCTTCGATGGCGGCGCTGCCGCTCGTCGAGCGCGGCGAGAAGTTCGGGCGCGTGCTGGTGTTCCTGCTGATCGGCAGTGCGATCGGGCTGGCGCTCACGGAGCTCGGCTCGCGCGCGCTCCTCGACTTTTCGCCGTTCGCGGCGCAGGTCACGCAGGCGCAGCAGACGAGCGCCGAGTTCGTGCAGGTCTACCGCTCGAAAGGGATGCCCAGCGAAATGGTGCAGCTCTTCCAGCGCTGGGCGGGCTACAGCACGTACGTGCTGCCGGCGGTCATGCTCATCAACGTCTCGCTGGTGTTCATCCTGAGCCTGCTGATGCTGGGCCGGCTGAAGGCGTGGCGCGAGCTGACCGCGCGGCGCGGCGACAGCGACGCGCTCGGCGCGTTCCTGTTTCGCAATTTCTCGCTTCCCGACTGGCTGCTGTTCGCGTTCCTCCTCGGAGGATTGACGCCGGTGGCCAGCGGGATGCTGCAGAAGGTCGCGGCGAACGTGCTGGCGCTGACGGTGTTCCTCTACATCCTGCAAGGGCTGGCGATCTTTCGCTTTCTCCTGGTGGCGATGGGCGCGGGATTCGCCGGCACGGCGCTGGGCTGGCTGCTGCTCATGTTTCTGACGATCACCGGCGTTGGGCCGCTATTGCTCGGCGTGGCGGGACTGTTCGATCCGTTTTTCGATTTCCGACATTTCAAGAAGCGAAAGGACGACTCTCATGAAGGTCATTCTGACTGAGGAGATCCGCGGTCTCGGTACGCGCGGCGACGTGGTGGCCGTGAAGGACGGCTACGCGCGGAACTATCTCTTCCCGAAAAATCTCGCGCGCGAAGCGACGGCGGGCAATCTCAAGCAGATCGAGCACGAGCGCCGCAAGTGGGCGCTGCTTGCGCAGCAGGAGAAGGACGCGGCGCAGAAGGCGGCGGACTCGGTGAAGGGCATCAAAGTAGTAGTTCAGAAGCGCGTGGGCGAGCACGGACAGCTGTTCGGCTCCGTGACCGCGAACGAGATCGCCGATGCGCTCGAGGCGAAGGGCGTGAACGTCGACAAGCGGCGCATCGAGCTCGCGCATCCGATCAAGACCGTCGGCGTGCACGATGTCGAAGTGCGCCTGCACAAGGACGTCTCGGCACAGATCCAGGTGGATGTGCAGCCGATCGGCGTCGAGAAGCTCGAAGAAGCTCCGGAAGCCGCGGCACCAGCCGAACAGCAGTAGTTAAAATGGGGCCGGCGGGCTGAAGCCCGCCGCTCCACTTGCATGGCTGACGGCCGATCCATCGAATCGCCCCCCGCGGGAGCGGACGGCTGGCGCGAGGTGTGGCGCGAGGATCGCCACTATCCCGGAGGCTCATTTCTCCGAAAGATTCTGCGGCGCATTCTCGGCCCCGATTTCGAACGCCAGCGCAACTTCAACCTCGTCGTGCTCGATCTGCTCGCCGATCTGCGCGGCGATCTCGAAGCGCTGCGCCGCGACTTGCACGGCGACCTCGAAAACGTGCAGCGCGACGCGCGCGCGGCGGACGAAGCGCTGGCAACTGAGCAGGCGAAGATCCGCGAGCTGATCCCGGTCGCGGCGAGGCGGAATGACGCTTTGATCGCTGCGCTCGATCAGAAAATCGAGACCCTCGCCGTGCGGGTCCGCGATGTGGTGAATCCCGTGATCGCGTCTTCGAACGATGTCCTGTATCGCCGCATCGAGGACGCGCTGCGTGGCAGCGAAGCGATGGTGCGCGCGGATGTTGCTCCGTATGTTCGGGTCGCCGCTGAACCCGTGCTCGACGTCGGCTGCGGACGCGGCGAGTTCCTCGCCGCTTGCCGTGACGCGGGCATCAACGCGCGCGGCGTCGATACGAACGAGCGCTCGGTCGCGGATTTGAAAGCGCGCGGCTTCGACGTCGCGCTCGCAGGTGTTCCCGAATGTTTCGCTTCGCTTCCCGCCGGCTCGCTCGGCTCGATCCTGGCGATGCACGTCGTCGAGCATCTGCCGGTCGACGCGTTGTTCGCACTGTTCCGGGAGTCGGCGCGCGTGCTGCGCGACGGCGGGCTGCTGATGATCGAGACGCCGAACGCGGAGTCGATCGTCATGTCCGCGTCCGACTTCTGGCGCGATCCGACGCATCTCGCGCCGCGTCATGCAGCGGCGCTGACGGTGCTGGCGCGCGAGCATGGATTCGCGATCGATGAAGTACGCGCGGTGCACGAGCTGCCCGAGGGCGTGCGCGTTCCGATTCTGGAGAGCGATCCGCCGGAACTGCGGCGCGTCATTCAGGCCATGAACGATCGTCTCTTCGCGCCGCAGGATCTGCGAATGATCCTCCGTCGTACGGCGTGACGTCGACGACCACCTGAGCGGGCGGGGGCGGCGGCTCGCGGTGGGGGAGAATCGCGCCGAGGAGCAGGCCGGCCACGAGTCCGCCGATGTGCGCGGCGAGATCGATCTGCGGGACCGTCGCACCGATGGCGAGGTTCACCGCGATCCAGAAGAGCAGTTGTTTGACGATGCTGCGCGCGGCGCGCTCGTGACGCCAGCGCGGCGAGCGGCGCACGGAGAAGATGAACGCGCCGAGGATGCCAAAGATCGCACCGCTGGCTCCGACCGAGGCGCCGGCGTTGTGGACGTAGCTGGTGAGCGACGCGGCGAGGCCGGTGACGAAGTAGATCGTCAGAAAGCGGCGGGTGCCGAACATCATTTCGTACAGGCTGCCGAGCTGGAACAGCGCGATCAGGTTCACGCCGAGGTGGAGGAGCGTGCCCTTCGGGGTCCCGTCGCCGTGGAGGAACATTGCGGTGAGGAGACGCCAGACCTCGCCGTCATTGATCCACTCGGGCACGATCGCGCCGAGGACCGCCAGCTTTGCGGGATTGGTCCACGCGCCGGTCAGCACTTCGATGACGAAGCCGAGGAGGATGGCCACGATCAGCACCATCGTGGCCGGCGTGCGCCCGCGTCTTCCGTTCACCGCCGCTCCAGCAGCGCGGAGACGCGCCGCATCAACAGGTGCGCGAATCGGGGGAAGAGCTCTTTCAAGCGCATGTAGGTCATGGCCAGCAGCGGCAGGATGCGCCGGTAGCGACCATCCTCGGCGGCGTTGCAGACCGCACGCGCGACGCGCTCCGGCTTCACGGCCAGCATCAGCCGCGAGGCGGCCGGCATCATTCCTCGCTCCGCTTTCACGAAAAATTCGGTGTCCGTCGTTCCGGGGCAGACCAGTGCAACGCGCACGCCGCGGGCCAGCACTTCATTGCGCAGCGCCTCGGTGAAGCCGATGAGCGCGAACTTCGTCGCGCAATAGCCGCCCATCCGCGCGAAGCCCATGATGCCGGTGATCGACGAGACGTTCACGATCGTCCCTTCGCCGCGCTCGAGCATCTGGGGAAGCACGGCCTGCGTGCAATGCACGGCGCCGAAGTAGTTCGTGTTCATCAACTCGTGCAGCTCCTCGAGCTTCGCGTCGGCGATCCGGTCGAAGATCGCAAAGCCGGCGTTGTTCACGAGCACGTCCACGCGGCCCGCGGCCTCGATGAGCCGGCGGCAATCCTCCGGCTTCGTGACGTCTGCCGGAACGGCGAGCGCCGTCACGCCATGCGCGCGGCAGGCGGCGGCCGTTTCCTCCAATGGCTGCGCGCGCCGCGCCCCGATCACGACATTCGCGCCGCGGCGGGCCATTTCGATCGCGGTGGCGCGCCCGATTCCGCTCGAGGCGCCGGTGACGACGACGGTTTTTCCACGTAAGTCCATGCGTTCGCGTGCGTGATCTTATCGGCAGCGTTCTCGCATTTGACACTGCAAAAGTGCGACACCTATACTCCGGCCGAAGTCCATCCTCTGGCTCATCCGAGCCACGCCCGTGCCGGTAGGGAGGTTCCGATGCCATTCGAGGAAGTCAAAAAAGTCTGGATGAACGGCCGGCTGATCGATTTCGCCGACGCCAAGATTCACGTCTTCACCCACGCCATTCACTACGGCTCCGGTCTCTTCGAAGGCATCCGCTGCTACAACACGAAACAGGGTCCCGCGGTGTTCCGTCTGCCGGAGCACACGCGCCGCCTCTTCGACAGCAGCAAGATCTATCGGATGGAGCTTCCCTATTCGCCGGAGGAGATCAACCAGGCCTGCCTCGACGTGATTCAGGCGAACGGCTTCGAAGACTGCTATCTCCGTCCGGTCGTCTACCGCGGCTTTCACTCCCTCGGCGTGTTCCCCGGCGCCTGCCCGGTCGACGTCGTGATCGGCGCGTGGATCTGGGGCAAATACCTCGGCCCCGAGGCGATCGAACAGGGCGTCGACGTGCGCGTGTCGTCCTGGAACCGCATGGCCCCGAATACGTTCCCCGCGCTCGCGAAAGCGACCGGCAACTACATGAACTCCATCCTCATCCGCCAGGAGGCCGCGATGGACGGCTATGCCGAGGGCATCGCGCTCGACGTCAACGGCTACGTCAGCGAAGGTTCGGGCGAGAACATCTTCGTCGTCCGGGACGGCCGCATCTTCACGCCGAATCTCGGCGCTTCGATTCTCGGCGGCATCACGCGCGCGAGCATCATCAAGATCGCCCGCGACTTCGGATTCGAAGTCGTCGAGTCGCTCATCCCGCGCGAGCTGCTGTACATCGCCGACGAAGTCTTCTTCACCGGCACGGCGGCCGAAGTGACTCCCATCCGCTCGATCGACAAGATCGCCGTCGGCAACGGCCGCCGCGGTCCGGTCACGGAGCGGCTGCAGAAGGAGTTCTTCGCCTACATCGCCGGCGACATCCCCGACCGCTACAACTGGCTGACGCCGGTCTACGCGGAGAGCGAGACGAAGGCGAGAAAGCCTGCGCTAGTTGCGGGATAGCTCCCGCTTCGCTGGAATCATTCCTTTCTCCTTCATGGAAAAGTATCCGTGTGCGCCGATCACGAGGTGATCGACGAGCTCGATGTCGGCGGACGCGAGCGAGTAGTGCAGCTGCGTCGTGAACTTCTCGTCTTCGACTGACGGCGTCGGATCGCCGGATGGATGGTTGTGATAGACGACGAGGGCGACAGCGTCTTCCATCGCCGCCATGCGCAGGACGTCGCGCGTGGAGACGAGCGCGTTGTTGACGGTGCCGACGAAGATCTCGCGCTCTTTCATGATGCGATGGCGGCCGTCGAGAAACGCGGCGCCGAGGCGCTCCTGCCGGTAACGCGCGCAACGGGTGACGAGGCTGCGGCCGAGGATCGTCATGTCGTAGTCGTTCGGCTCCTCGGGCTGGTCGATCGTCATGCGGCGAGAGAACTCGATGGCTGCAGCGATCCGCGCTGCTTTCGCGGGACCAACTCCCGGGATCGCGTACAGCTGTTTGGGCTCGCGCTGTTTGAGCGTGCTCATGCCTTCGCCGAGAAGCTCACGCGCAAGTTGAATGGCGTTTTTGCCGGGAAGGCCGGAACCCAGAAGGATTGCCAGCAGCTCGGCGTTCGAAAGCGTCTCCGGACCGTGCGCGAACAGCCGCTCGCGCGGGCGATCGTCTCGGGGGAGCTCGCGGATGACATCGGTCATGCTTGTGCCTCCAGAATGGCGTTGACGATGGGCGGTGTGGCGACGGCGGCTTTTTCAGCGACGGCGAATCTGCATGCGGAGCTCACTCCGCTCGCCTCGGGGTTGATCTCGATCGACAGGCCGCGATGCAGCGTCACGAATCCGGCGGCCGGATAGACGACGCCGGACGTGCCGATGACGAGCAGGAGGTCGGCATTGCGAATCACGCTGACCGCGCGGGCGACGGCGTCATCGGGCAGCGTCTCGCCGAACCAGACGACGTCGGGGCGCAGCAGCGCGCCGCATTCGCAGTGCGGCGGAAGCGCGTCGAACGCGCCTTCCCGCATGAGCACGCGATGCTCTTTCGTGCAGCGGACGCGAAAGAAGTTGCCGTGCAGTTCGATGACGTCGTGTGCGCCGGCGCGCGCGTGCAGGCCGTCAACGTTCTGCGTGACGACGACGGCGTCGGGCAGGCGCGCCACTGCCTCGTGAGCGGCGTTCGGCTTCGCCTTGCGAATCAGCTCGCGGCGCCACTCGTACCACTCCCATACGAGGAGCGGATCGCGGTGGAAGGCGTCGGGGGTGGCGAGATCCTCCGCGCGGAAGTCTCGCCAGAGACCACTCGGGCCGCGGAACGTCGGAATCCCGCTGTCGGCGGAGATCCCGGCGCCGGTGAAGACGACCACCTTGCGAGGCTTTGCGCGGTGGATCGCGCGGACGGCGTCATCGATGCTGCTCATGGGAAGCAGCGTACGACGAGGGTGTCAAGCAACCCCCCGGAATCTACAGATTCGGGGGATCCCCGGGTTTCCGAGGGCAACGTTTCTTGTGCAGTTGGATACGCGGTGTAGAACGCTCCCGCCCAGGTCCCTCGCTACGCTCGGGAGGACTACGTCCCCTTGGGAATCATCTCCTCATGAATCTCGATGAACGCGTCTTTGCGCAGCGACTCGATGTAGGCCTTGTAGTCGCGCTGGAACGTCTCTTCGTCGGCATCGCGGCGGAGGCGTTCCTTGACGGACTCGAAGGCCGGCACTTCCGACGGGAGGCGCTGTTCGACTTTCATGATGAACCAGGCGGAGCGGGTTTCGATCGGACCGATGATGGAGCCGGGAGCGGCGTTGAACACGGCCTTGTCGAGCTCGGCGACGAGGTCGCCCTTCGCGATCTCGCCGAGGTCGCCGCCTTTGTCTTTCGTGCCCGACTCGGACATCGTCGAGGCGAGATTCGCGAAGTCGGTTCCGGCCTTTTTCGCGGCCTCGGCCACCTCATTCGCGCGCGTGCGCGCCTCGTCCATCTTCGCCAGCTCCGGCTTCAGCACGACGATCTCGCGCAGGTGGGCGCGCTCGGGGAGGCGGTACTGGTCCTTCTCGCGGTTGTAGCGCTCGCGCAGTTCGGGGTCGGTCAGGTCGGCGCGGTTGCGGAGCTCGCGCGCGAAGACCTTGTTCGTGACGAGCGTCTCGCGCAGGCGCGCTTCCATTTCGGCGCGCGTGAGGCCGGACGACTTGAGCGACTCGTCGAACTGCTGATCGGTGGTGATGTTGTACTGCTGCTTGAGGCGGTTGATCGCTTCCTTCACCTCGTTGTCCGTGATCACGATGCCGAGGCGGTCGGCGCGGTCGCGGATGAGCAGCTCGCTGATCAGCTCGTTCACGAGGTTACTGCGCGCTTCCTCTTTCGCCGCGGCGGCCTTCGCCGCATCGGTGGTCTGATCGATCTCCGCGAGGCGCTCGCGCAGGCGCCGGTCGTACTGCGTGCGCGTGATGATGCGGTCACCGACGCGGATGACGATTCCTTCGAGAAGCTGCGCGGCGGACGCGGTGGTCGCGGCAAAAACGAGCGAAAAGGCGAGAACTGTCTTTTTCATAACGATTTGTCGATTCAGACGTGCGGCCGGGAGAACAGGTTCCGAGGGGAAATTTATTCGTCCGTGGTCTTCCGGAGCGTGCCGGTGTAACGGAAGGGGAGGCGCCGCGTCAAGACGTCGATCTGCATTTGCTGGCGGCTACGGGCGACGAGCTGAGCCATGCGCTCGCGCAGCGCGTCCTCGCGGATGCGCACGCGGATCAGCGGCGCGGCGGACTCGGCGTCGAGCGTGCCGGGCGCGCGGCGGTCGTCGACGCGGAAGATATGAAAGCTCGAGTCGGTCTGGATGGCGTCGCTGACCTGGCCCGGCTTCAGTTTGAAAATCTCGTCCTCGAACATCTTCGGCAGCTCGCCGCGGCTGACAAAGCCGATCTCGCCGCCGCGTTTCGCATTCGGCGCGCTGGAGTGCTGGCTCGACAGCTCCTCGAACGCCGCGCCGCCGCGCAACTGTTTGACGATGGTGTTCGCGAGCGCTTCGTCGTGCACGAGGATCTGGCGCACGCGCACTTCCTCGCCGCTGCGGAAGTCGCCCTGGTGCTGGTCCCAGTACGTTTGGATCTCGGCCGTCGACGGCTCCGGGATCTCGCCCGAGAGGCTGGCGAGCAGCTTCTCGCGGCGCATCTCGTCGCGCTTCTCGATCACGGTCGCTCCCGCCTCGTTGCGTACCGCCGCGGCGATCTTGTCCGCCGGCACTTCCACGCCGTGCGCCGCGGCGTATTCCGACAGGATGACCTCCTCGGTGAATTGATCGAGCATCGCGCTCGCCACTTCCGGCGTCAGCTGCGCGAGGTCGGTGCCGGCGTTGCGATCGAGGTAGCGCTTGAAGTCGGCGACCGTGACCATGCGCTCGTTCACGCGGACGATGACGTCCGGCGGAATGGCCGGTTTTCGCTTGCAGGAGAGGAGCAGCGCGGGACCGACGAGCAGCAGGGCAACGATGCGGCGAGGGAGCATCGAATGGGCGGCCGGAGTGTAGCATGGCGCCGTGGCCATCGCCCGGCGGCTCGACGAACTGCAAGCTGCGGATGTGAGCCGTTTCGGTGGAAAAGCGGTGCAGTGCGGCGTGCTGTTGCAGGCCGGCTTCCCGGTACCCGAGGGGATCGCGGTCGCGTTCGACGCGGACGAGCAGCCGCGGTTGCCGGACGGGGCGCGCGCGTGGATCGAGGCGCGTCCGGCGATGCGATTCGCGGTGCGATCCTCGGCGGCGGATGAAGACGGCGCGGGGCATTCGTTCGCGGGGATTCACGAGTCGCTGCTCGACGTGGGCGCGGGCGGGATCGAAGAGGCGATCGTGGCGTGTGTGGCGTCGATGTCGTCCGATCGTGCGCAAACGTACCGTGAGGCGCGCGGACTCGAACGTTCGAATGGCGCGGCGGTGCTCATCCAGCGAATGATCGAGCCACTTCGCGCGGGAGTCGCGTTCACGGCCGATCCGATCAGCGGCGACCGCGACACGATCGTGATCAACGCGGCGGCGGGACGAGGCGAAGCCGTGGTCAGCGGAACGGTGACGCCCGAGGAAGTGCGCGTGAAAAAGTCGGAGGCACGCGAGCCGCTCGCGAAGCTGATGCTGCGCGTCGAACAGCACTACGGCGCGCCGCAGGACATCGAATGGTGCGACGACGGCGAGACGATCTGGATCGTGCAGTCGCGGCCGATTACTTCGCTTGCCGACAACATCGAATGGTCCCGCGCGAACCTGCGCGAGGTGCTGCCCGATCTTCCCGCGCCGGCGATCTCCGAGACGCTGCGGGACATGCTGACCGACACGTACGCGCGGTTTTTCGGGAAGATCCTCGACCCGAAGCTCGGGCCGCTGATCAGCATCATCAAGGGGAGGATGTACTTCAACGTCACGCAGTTCCGCCGCATGGCAGGACTCATCGGCGAGTCGGAGGCAAACCTGCTTCGCTCCCTCGGCCATCCCGGCGAGATCACGGCGGCGGAAGAGAAGCGGCGGATGCCGCGGCTGCGCGACTTGATCGGGCTGTCGCCGATCCTTGCGCGCATCGCGTGGCAGCAAGCGACGTTGCGCCGCCATGTGCCGAAGGTGGCGGCGGCGATGCGCGCCTATCACGACGAATGCGTCGCGGTCGACGTCACCCAGGCGTCCGACGAAGAGCTGTTGCGGCGGCTGCGCGAGTGGAACGAGACCGCACATCAATGGATGTATCCGACGTTCCTCCTCGGCAGCGTGATGACGTTCGAGCGCGGCGTGCCCCAGCCGATGCTGCAGGCGTGGCTCCGTGCGGGCGAGCGTTCCGTGTCCTCGCAGCAGGCGATGGACGTGCTGCGCATCGCGCGCGGCGAACTGACGCTCGCCACGTTTCTCGAGCGCTACGGACATCGCGGCATCCACGAGTCCGATTGGTCGCTGCCACGATTTCGGGAAGACCCGACGCCGATTCTCGAGGCCGTGCGCGCGCATCAGGCGGCGGGAGAGATCCCCGATCCGGATGAGATCGCGGGCAAGCATCAGGACGAGTGGGACCGGCTTCCGAAACCGGGGCGCCGGCTCGTGTGGCTGTTGAAGCGAATCAAATGGATGTATCTCTGGCGCGAGCGCTATCGCTCGGAGATGGTGCGCGTGATCTCGACGCATCGCACGTGGCATCTCGAGCTCGCGCGCCGCTTCGTCGCGCGCGGCTGGCTGGATCGGGAGCATGACTACTTCGCGCTGACGCTCGGCGACCTCGCCAGCGATCCGTCGCGCTATCGCGCGATTGCGGCGGAGAAGTGGCGGCAGCACGAGGAGTGGGCGAAGATCGAGATGCCGTTGCTGATAGGTGGAGCGGCGGGCTTTAGCCCGCCGAAGGACGACGGCGGGCTAAAGCCCGCCGCTCCACTGAAAGGCCTCTGCATCAGCGCGGGTGTCGTCGAAGCGCCGGTCGCCGTGCTGCAGCACCCCTCCGAGATCGCGCGCTTTCCGCGCGGCGCGATCCTCGTTGCGCCGGCCACCGATCCTTCGTGGACGCCGCTGTTCACGCTCGCATCGGGCGTGATCGTCGAAGTCGGCGGCACGCTGTCCCACGCGGCAACCGTTGCGAGGGAGATGGGATTGCCGGCGCTCGCGAACGTGCGCGATGCGACGAAGATCCTCAAGGATGGGATGCGCGTGCGGCTCGATGCGACGGGCGGCTACGCGGCGATCGTCTGAAGCAGCTCTTCGATGGCGTTGATCACGGCGGTGCCGTGCTCGCGCAGCGGGAAGGAGAGCACGCCGTTCGGCGAGAACTTCGCCTGCGGGTTGTCGCCCATGAAGCGCAGCAGCTTGTTGGGGTCGACCTTCGCGTGCTGCGTCAGCTTGATCACGCCGCGCGCGCCGTCGCGGACGATCGACAGCACGCCCATCTTCTGCGCCAGCCACTTCACGCGCACGAAGTGGAGGAGGTTCTCGACGTTCGGCGGGAGCGCGCCGAAGCGGTCGCGCATTTCGTTGCGGATGTCCGTGAGCCGCTCCTCGGTCGAGGCCGAGGCGATCTTCTTGTAGAACGTCATGCGCAGGTTTTCCTCGCCGATGTACTCGCGGGGGATGTAGATGTCGACGCCGAGGTTCATCGACGTCTCGACCTCCTCCTCGATCTTCTCGCCCTTCATCTCGCGGATCGATTCTTCGAGGAGCTTCGTGTACATCTCGAAGCCGACGGCGGCGATCTGTCCCGATTGCTCGCCGCCGAGAATGTTGCCGGCGCCGCGGATCTCGAGATCGCGCGCGGCGATGCGGAAGCCCGCGCCGAGGTCGGAGAACTCCTGGATGGCGGCGAGGCGCTTGCGGGCGTCGCCGGTGAGCACGCGGTCGCTGGGCACGAGCAGGTAGCAGAACGCGAGACGGTCGCTGCGCCCGACGCGGCCGCGCAGCTGGTAGAGCTGCGAGAGGCCGAAGCGCTCGGCGTGATTGATGAGAATCGTGTTGCAGGCCGGGATGTCGATGCCGTTCTCGATGATCGTCGTCGCGAGCAGCAGGTCGTACTCGCGATTGATGAACGCGAGCATGGCCCGCTCCAGCTCGCGCTCGTCCATCTGTCCGTGGCCGACGATCACCTTCAGGCCCGGCACGAGCTTCTCGAGATACTCCTTCATCCCGTAGATCGACTCGACGCGGTTGTGGACGAAGAAGACCTGGCCGCCGCGGCCGGTCTCGAACTCGATCGCCTCGCGGATGAAGTCGTCGTGGAACGGCACCGCCGCGGTCTGAATCGCGAGCCGGTCCTTCGGCGGCGTCTCGATGACCGAGATGTCGCGGATGCCGACCAGCGACATGTGCAGCGTGCGCGGGATCGGCGTCGCCGACATCGCCAGCACGTCCACCGACTTTTTGATTTGCTTCAGCCGCTCCTTCTGCCCGACGCCGAAGCGCTGCTCTTCGTCGACGACGACGAGGCCGATGTCTTTCCAGTTCACGTCCTTCGACAGCAGGCGATGCGTGCCGATGACGACGTCGATCTCGCCGGTCTCGACTTTCCGGAGGATCTCGCGCTGCTCCTTCGCCGAGTAGTAGCGCGTGAGCAGCTCGATGGTGACCGGGAACGACGCGAAGCGGCGCAGGAACGTGCGGTAGTGCTGGAACGTGAGCACGGTCGTCGGCGCGAGCACCGCGACCTGTTTGCCGTCCATGACCGCCTTGAATGCCGCGCGCATCGCGACCTCGGTCTTGCCGTAGCCAACGTCGCCGCACAGCAGGCGATCCATCGGCTTGCGCGATTCCATGTCGCTCTTCACGTCTTCGATCGCCGATTCCTGATCCTCGGTCTCGTCGAACTCGAAGGCATCCTCGAAGTCGAACTGCCACGGCGAGTCCTTCGCGAACGCGTGGCCGTGCACCATCTGCCGCGTGGCGTAGAGCTTGAGCAGCTCGTCCGCCATGTCGCGCATCGCCTTCTTGACCGAGGCCTTCGTGCGCGCCCACGTCGTCCCGCCGAGCTTGTCGAGGCGCGGCTGCGCGTCCTCACCCGCGGTGTAGCGCTGGATGAGGTTGAGGTTCTCCATCGGCATCAGCAGCTTGCCGCCGCCGGAGTACTCGATCTGCATCACCTCGCGCTCGGTCTCGCCGAACGGGATGCGTTGCAGGCCCACGAAGCGCCCGACGCCGTGATCGACGTGCACGATGTAGTCGCCGGCCTTGAGGTCGCGCAGGTCGGAGATGAACGCCTCGGACTTGCGTTTCTTGCCGCCGACGCGCGTCGAAGTCGGCGGCTCGAAGAGGTCCCATTCGGAGTACGCGACGAGGCGAAGCTCGTCGAAGACGAAGCCGCGCGCGAGATTGCCGCCGGTGATCGCCAGCGCGCCGGCGAGCTCGAACTCCTTGAGAAGGCGCTCGACTTTCTCCACGCCGCCTTTCGTCGCGGCGAAGAAGATCTGTTCGCGCTCTTCGTTGCGAATGTCGGCCGCGAACTCGCTGAGGCGATTCGCGTAGCGTTCGGTGGTCGAAGCGTGGAGACGGAGCTCCTGTGGAGCGGCGGGCTTTAGCCCGCCGGCCTCGTTCGGCGGGCTAAAGCCCGCCGCTCCACGGATATGGACTTCGGCGAAGGTCGTGCGCGCCTTCGCGACGAAGTCAAAGATCTCCGTGCCCGGCGCGACGAGCGTTTCCGGCGCGTACACGGCGCGCCCTTTTTCGGCGGCCGCCTCGTATTCGTTGCGCAGCAGCGCCTCGTATTTCGAGATCGTGGTCGTGATCTGATCGGGCTCGATGAGGACCAGGTCCCAGTCGCGGATGTACTCCGCGAACGTCACGGTCTCGACGGCGACCGGGACGTAGTGCTCAATGCCGGGGAACGTGCCGTTCTCCTGCAGCTGATCGATCTTCTGCGAGACATCGTGCTTGAAGATCGGGTACATGAAATCCATCGACAGCCTCTTGGCGATGCGCTGGCGGATGTCGCGCGTGAGCGGGAACTGCGCCATCGGGTAGACGGTGACGGGTCCCGACGCATCCTCGGAGCGCTGTGTTTCGACGTCGAACCAGCGCAGCGTGTCGATGGTGTCGCCGAACAGCTCGACGCGCACCGGCTGTGCGGTGTTCGGCGGAAAGAGATCGAGAATCCCGCCGCGAAACGCGAACTCGCCCGCTTCGCCGACGAGATCGGTGCGCACGAAGCCGTTCTCGACCAGTTTTTCCAACAGCATCCGCATGTCGAGCTCGTCGCCTTCCGCGAGGCGCACGATGCGCTCGCGAAACGCCTCCGCGCGCGGCAGCCGCTGAAAGAGCGCACGGGATGGAACGAGCAGGACGTCCGAGGCGCCGTCGATCAGCATGCCGAGCGCGCGGATCTCTTCGCGGACGACGCCGAGGGACGGCGCGACGTCCTGGTAGGGAGAGAGGGACGGCGATGGATACACGGAGACGCAGCGCGGATCGCGATGAAAGAGGCGCAGCGCATTTTCGAAATCATCGACCGCGGCGTCGCCCGGCGTGACGATGGCGATGCGCCGGTGATGTTGATCGGAGAGCGCGGCGATGATCAGCGCCCGCGCTTCGACCGACACACCGGTGATGTCCGTCTTCTGCTCGAGAATGCGCGGAAAAAACGAAGCCTTCGCGACGCGCGCGCGAAGGCTTTGGAGGAGGGCGTCGTTTCGGTCCACTAAGGCGTGAAATATCCTTTGATCGTCCTCGCCGTCAATTTTGGCGAGTCGATGACGACGCGCACGGCGCGCCATTCGTTCGTGCGGCCCATGTCGCTGATCTGATATTTGATGGCGAACTGCGCGCGCAGATCCTTCTCGATCGCCTCGTAGCGCGCCATCAGATTCTGCTGCGTGGCCGTGGCGACGAAGCCGCCGGTCTCGCCGGCGAGGAAGCGCATGCGGTCGAGGTCGCGGGCCGTGTTGTCATCGCCGCCTTCGTAGGCGATGAAGTAGAGTGGGATCGCCGCCTCGCGCGCCAGTTTCTGAATGTCCTCGTACGTCGAGTACGAGGAAGTGTCGCCGCCGTCCGTGAGCACGACGATCGCGCGGCGGTTCTTCTCTTCACGCAGCTCACGGATCGCGCTCGAGATCGCGTCGTAAAGCGCCGTCTGCCCGGCGGGCTTGATGCCGACGAGCGCCTTCGCGACGAGCTCGCGATCGCCGGTCAGCGACTGCTTGCGGCGCGGCACTTCCTGAATCGCCGTCACGCTGCAGCGGTCGCCGTCTTTCAGCGCGCGCTGCACGAACTCCGAGGCCGCTTTCGCGGCGTGCTGCATCGAATAGGTCATGCTCGCGGACGAGTCGACGACGAGCGCGATCGAGATCGGCTGATCGAAGGCTTTGCCGAACTCGATGATCTTCGCCTCGTTGCCGTTGTCGATGATGCGGAACTTCGAGCGCTCGATGTTGTCGTGCGTCTGCCCGTTGCGGTCGACGACCGACACGAAGATCGGCACGGTGCGGATCTGCATCTCCTCGGTGTGCACGTTCCCGGCCGGCGACCAGAAGTCCGCGGCCTCGTCGCCCGCCTTCGTGCGCGCCGTCACCTGCACGAATCCGCTCGCCATCAGCGACTCCGGAACGGTGAACTGAAACGGCTCCTGCGTGACGGTGGCGATCGACTGGCCGTTCTCCCACAGTTGCACGCTCTCGATCGGATCGTCTTTCGGCGAGGTCACGTTTGCTTCGAAGAGTCGCGCGCCGAGATCGACGGGCTTCACGCTGATGCTCAGCGGGAGGTAGCCGCGATTGATCGTCTCGTGCCACTGGATCCGTTTGCCGCTCGGCGTCGTGACCTGCACCGTGATCTTGTGCTGGATCGCGGTCGGCCCGAAATCGACGACCAGGTGATACGGCGAGAGCAGCTCGGCGGCGACTTTCTGTCCGTCGACGAGCACCGCGACTTTCGCGTTGTCGACACCGGGATCGATCGCCAGGTCCACCACGCCGCTGTATTCGCCGGCTACTTCAGTCTGCTTGCCGCGCTCGAGGACGATCTGCGAGCCCGCTGCGGCGGCGGTTGCATAGACAACCACCAGGAAGGACGCGAGGAAACCCGTACGCAACTTCATAACACCCGCCTTGACTCCTGGCTGGTGCGAGCTCGTCCGGGGCCTCGCAACAGCCGTCTGAAAAACTGACTTACATGTGGGGCGGTCATCTCAAGGATAGTGCCAAGTCGCCCAAAAGCGTTTCACCTTTCATAAATGCGCCTGTACTCGTTCCGGTTCCGGTTGACGGTTTTCACGTAAAGCCTCGTCTCCGCGAACGGGATCGACTCGATGAAAAGGTCGATGTCCTGGAGCGGCGTGCTCGACGTCCAGCCGCGCACCGCTTCTTCGCCCGCGTTGTATGCGGCGATGGCGAGCGTGTGATTGCCGTTCATCAGCGCCAGCTTCTGCGAATACTCGGCGGCGCCGACGGCGATGTTCGTCGCGGGATCGAACAGCGACTCGCGCGTGGTCACGGTTCCGGCGATCCGCGTCGCTTCCTCGGGCATGATCTGCATCAAGCCGACGGCTCCCGCGTTCGAGACGGTGGACGGCTCGAACGCGCTCTCCTGCCGGATGATCGAGGCGATGAGATACGGATCGAGCGCGCGCTTCTCCGCTTCCTTTTGAATGACGTCCCAGTGCGGCAGCGGGAAGAGGATTTCCCAGAAGCGCCGCGGGATGTTCGTGCCGCCGTGGCGGACGAACTGGCGGAAGCGGCGCTGCAAGACGCCGTTCGCCTTCAGCGGCTCGCCGCCTTTCACGTAGACGTCGGCGAGCATGAACTGGATCGCGGGATGGTCGGGATATTTCGCGGCAATCAGCTTCATCTCGCGCGTGGCGTCGCGCGCGAAGCCGAGGTCGAGCAGTTCGCGGACGACCGCGAGGCGCGGCTCGTCAGGGAACGTGTTGATGTCGGGGAAGGGGATGTGGCGACCGCTGCCCTCAGCGGTCGCGGTGCCGCTGAGGGCAGCGGCACCCACATCACCCCACAAATCCTTCGCGCGATACGAGTAGTAGCTGAACGGATATTCATCCACGATCTGCCGCGCCTTCGCGTCGCGCTCCGCGGTACGCCCCGCGCGATCGAGAATCTTCGCCGACCAGAAGAGCGAGTTCGTTTTCCAGTCGCCGTCGGGATAGGCGGCGATGTAGCGGTCGAACGTCTGCAGCGCTTCCTGGTACTTGCCGGCGAGCACGTAGGTGTAGCCGAGGTTCCAGATGTTCTCGCCCTCGGCTCCGCCCACCGCACCGGCGTCGATCGCTTTCCTGAGGTTGTCGATCGCGCGCGGGTAGTCGATCTCGTCGGTCGTGTAGTACTTCGAGCGCAACACCGCTGCCTCGGGGGTGTTGACCGCGTCGAGCCCGGCGAGAAACTCCGGCCGCCGGTCGACGCGCCAGGCGGCGCGCGCGCGCAGCAAAGCGAGCGAAGGATCTTCGAGCTTCGTGTCCTTCGTCTCTTCGAGCAGCTGCTCGTAGTGCCGCGAGTTGAAGAGCGCGCGCAGGCGCGCGTTGCGTACTTCCTCGGTGCGCGTGAGGCGATCGAAAACCTCCAGCGCCTGGTCGTAGCGGTCGTAGCGCGCGAGCTGTTTCGCGATCGCGAGCTGCTCGCTCTCCGAGAGCTTCATCACTTCATTGCGCAGGAAGCCGTACGTCTGCTCCGTGAATCGGCCCTGCGTGTACTCGGTGAGGAGGCGCATGCGCGTCTTGATCGCGAGGTCATCGCGGCCGTTTTTCGCGAGCGCGGTTCCGAGCGCGACGAAGTCTTCCTCGGTCAGCTCATCGATCGGGATCAGCATGGCCTGCTGAAACGCGGCGTCGGCCGATGCGCGGTCGCCGAGCTGCGCGTAGATCGCGGGAAGGCGCAGCCGCGCGATCGTGGTTGCGGAGGAGGTGTCGCCGAGGGCGATGATCTCCGAGGCGACCGCCGCGGCGTTCTGCGCATTGCCGCGCGCGAGCTCTTCTTCGACGAGACGCAGGCGCAGGAACGGCGCGACGGCCGGGCTGCCCTGCATCCGCGGCTCGACCTTCGCCGCGGGCACAACCGGAGGAAGCGGCGTCGCTTGCGGAACCGGCTTCGGATTCGAACACCCTACTGCAATCACACTGCTGAGCAGCCCCACCGCTACCGCACGACCCTGACCCATCGCTCCCCCTCTTCCACGAATCCGACGCGGCGCAGGAACTCCTGCGCGCCGCGCGCGTCGTCGACGACCAGCCGGCGACGATCCATCTTCATTGCGAGTTGTTCGATTTCCCGCATCATCACTTTGCCGATCCACTTCCTGCGGAGCTCGCGCGCGACGAGGAGCTCGCGCACCCGCAGCGAGTCGCTCGTGATCTCCAGACCGGCGACCGCCACGATCTCTCCGAGAAGTTTGCCGAGCAGACCGCATGCCGTGACGCTCTCCGGATGGGACAGCCCCGATTCGTTGTTTTCTTGACCGTGACGCTCGAAAAAGGCGCTCAGGTCGCCATGATCGGAGGGTTCGGTGGGTCGGACGAACAAACGAAGGCCGCGCATGCGCTTACAGCATATTCCCCAATAAATAATTTCTTGACAAAAAAGTGTCCGGGCCTGAGACTTCGGCGGGTCCGGTTCTCCGAATAATCTGGCCTAGGCGACTTATCTATGAACGTTCAGCAGGCAATCCACGACTTTCTCCAGCACGGGCAGGCGGTGCGTAATCTTTCCGACCGCACGCTCCGCGCGTATCAATCGGATCTGGCGCAGTTTCACGTGCACATGGCCGATACGCCTGCGATCGAGATCACACCCGAGCATCTCGAAGCGTATCTCGACAAGCTCGGAGGCGGCCCGTATCGGGACACGTCGATCCGCCGCAAAGTCGCCGCGCTGAAAGTGTTCTTCCGCTATCTCGAAGACGCCGGCATCGTGAGCGAGTCGCCGGCCCGCCGCCTGAAGATCAAGAAGCCGGTCGAGAACCGCGTGCCGACGGTGCTGTCGTCGCGCGAAGTGCGCGCGCTGCTCGCCGCTCCGAAGGAGCAGATCACCGAGCTGACGGCGATGCGCGATCATTCGCCCGGAAGCCGCAACCGCTTCTTCTGCGCGGTGCGCGACAACGTGATCCTCGAGCTGCTCTTCTCGACCGGCATCCGCATCGGCGAGCTGGTCGCGCTCAATGTCGCCGACGTCAATCTCGATCACAAGCAGATCCAGATCACGGGCCGCGCGACGCGCGGCCGCCTCGTCACGCTGACCTCGGACGTGGTGCTCGAAGCGATCCGACAGTACATCGAGATGCGCTCGGAGCGCTCGATCGCGACGCCGGCCCTTTTCGTCGGCCGCTCCGGAACGCGCCTCACGATCTATTCGATCGAGAACATCTTCAAAAAGCACGTCCGCCTGGCCGAGATCAAGCGCCACGTCACGCCGCACTCGCTGCGCCACACGATGGCCGCCCAGCTCGTCTCCAGCGGCGCCGACATCAAGGAAGTGCAGGAGATCCTCGGCCA
>DATFHJ010000432.1:0-4232 GCA_035248585.1 Thermoanaerobaculia bacterium | reverse complement strand
GTTCATCTCTTCGACGCTGTACACATTCGGCAGATCGCGTTTGTTGTACTGATAGATGAGCGCGACTTTGTCGGGGTCGATGCGATTGATGCGCAGGTTGGTCTTGAGATTTTCGAGACTCTGGAGGTTCGACTCGCGCATCGTGTTCTGCGAGTCCGCGACGAACACGACGCCGTCCGCGCCGCGCAACACGAGCTTGCGCGTGGCGTCGTAGAACACCTGTCCCGGCACGGTGTAGAGCTGCACGCGCACCTTCTGCCCCGCGATCGTGCCCAGCTCCATCGGCATGAAGTCGAAGAAGAGCGTGCGGTCCGTCTCCGTCGACATCGAGATCATCTTGCCCTTGTTCTCGAGCTTCGGATTGCCGTAGATCTTCTCCAGGTTCGTGGTCTTTCCGCACAAACCCGGCCCGTAATAGACGAGCTTCACCGTGACTTCATTGATGGCTTTGTTGATCAGGACCATGTGACGAAAAGCTTAACGTAATTTCTGCCGTCTGCCTTCTTCGCTCTGCCTCCATACAATACGCACGGTGCTCTCCGCAGGCTCCCGCATCGGCCCGTACGAAGTCCTCTCTCTCCTCGGCGAGGGCGGAATGGGCGAGGTGTATCGCGGGCGGGACCCGCGGCTCGGCCGCGAGATCGCGATCAAGGTGCTGGCGAAAGACGCGTCGCAGGACACCGAGGCCACGGCGCGGCTGGAGCGCGAAGCGCGCGCGATCGCGGCGCTGTCGCATCCGAACATCGTCGCCGTGCACGACGTCGGTCATGAAGGCAGCACGTTCTACTTCATCACCGAGCTGCTCGAAGGGAAGACGCTGCGCGAGGCCATCCGCCAGGCGGCGATGACGTGGCGGCGGGCGGTGGAGATCGGCGCGGAAGTCGCGGAAGGGCTCGCGGCCGCGCACGCGAAGTCGATCGTGCATCGCGACCTCAAGCCGGAGAACATCTTCCTCACCGCCGACGGCCGCGTGAAGATTCTCGACTTCGGCCTCGCGCAAACGGATCCCGTCCTGACGCAGCAGGACGAAGCGTCGATCCCGACGACGAAGTGGTTTCAGACCGATCCCGGCACCGTCATCGGCACGCTCGGCTACATGGCGCCCGAGCAGCTTCGCGGCGAAGCCGTCGATCCGAGCGCGGACCTCTTCTCCCTCGGCTGCATCCTCTACGAGATGGTCACGGCGAAGCGGCCGTTCCATCGCGCGTCGGGCGCGGCCACGATCGCCGCGATTCTGAAAGACGATCTGCCGACGAACGAGCTCGAGGCGGCGGCGCCGCTGGAGTTCGCGCGGATCATCGAAGGCTGCGTCGAGAAAACGCCGTCGGCGCGGTTCCAGTCCGCGCGCGATCTCGCGCTGACGCTGCGCGCGATCGGCAGCAGCGCGTCGATGCCGAAGGACACCGTGCTGCGGAGTCTGACCAAACGCCGCTCGAAGTCGATCGACTCCATCGCCGTCCTGCCGCTGGCGAACGATACGAACGACGCGAACACCGAATACCTCAGCGACGGCATCACCGAGGGAATCATCAACCAGCTCTCGCAACTGCCGAAGCTCAAGGTAATGGCGCGCAGCACCGCGTTCCGCTACAAGAATCGCGACGTCGATGCGCAGAGCGTCGGCCGCGAGCTGCGCGTGCGCGCGGTGCTCACCGGCCGGCTGAAGACGATCGGCGAAAAGCTGCGCATCAACGTCGAGCTGGTCGACTCCGTCGACGGCTCGCAGCTGTGGGGCGAGACGTACAACCGCGAGCTCGCCGACCTCCTCACGCTGCAGGACGAGATGTCGAACGAGATCGCGGAGAAGCTGCGCATCAAGCTCACCGGCGCGGAGAAGAAGAAGCTGCGCAAGCAGTCGACGAAGAGCAGCGACGCGTATCAGCTGTATCTCAAAGGCCGGTATCACTGGAACAAACGCACCGAGGAGAGCCTGCGCCGCGGCATCGGATTCTTTCGCGAGGCCATCGAGAGCGACCCGTCGTACGCCGGCGCCTACGCCGGAATCGCGGACTGCTTCGTCACGATGACGACGAACATTCCGCTGCCGCCGCTGGAGTCGATGCCGAAGGCGAAAGCGGCGGCGGCGCGGGCGCTGGAGCTCGACGAGGGGTTGGCGGAAGCGTGGGCGTCGATGGGCGCCGTGCGCTGGTGGTTCGACTGGGACTGGAGCGGCGCGGAACAGGCATACCGTCGCGCGATCGAGCTGAATCCGAACTACGCCACCGCACATGACGGCTACGCGATGATGCTCGCCGCGCGCGGGCGCTACGACGACGCGCTCGAGCAGGTCAAGAAGGCCGCGGATCTCGATCCGCTGTCGCTGATCATCGCCGTGCACGCGGGCTGGCCGCACTACTTCGCGCGCAACTATGACGCGGCGATCCGCTGCTTTCGCAAGGCGCTGGAGCTCGACGAGCGCTTCATTCCCGCCGACGGCTGGCTCGGCATGGCCCTCGGGCAACAAGGCCGGTACGCCGACGCGATCGATGCCTTCACGCGCGCGCTCGAAGTCGATCGCGTGCCGATTCTCCTGACCATGCTCGCGCACACGCACGCCATCGCCGGCGAGCGCGCGAAAGCGCTGTTCTATCTCGACGCGCTGCGCGTCGAAACGAAAGACCGGTACGTCTCGCCCTACGACATCGCCGTCATTCACGCCGCGCTCGCCGAAAAAGAGAGCGCGCTCGAGCAGCTCCGCGCGGCGCTCGAGGACCGTTCCGCGTGGATGGTTTTTCTCAACGTGGATCCAAGATTGGATGGTTTGCGTGGCGAGCCGGGCTTTGCGGAGATTGCGAAGGCGTTAAACTAACCACCGTCCATGTCACGAAAAGAGCTTCTCGCCCGCGTCATTCATGAGCAAATCGTCGGTGTGGTTCGCGAAAACGATTCGATCTCCGCGGAAGCGGTGGCCGACGCGTACGCGCTGAACGGCATTCACATCGTCGAGATCACGTTCACCACGCCCGATGCGCTCGATCTGATCGCCGCGATCGCGCAGCGCTACGCGAAGGACGACGTCATCGTCGCCGCCGGAAGCGTGCGCAGCACGAACGACGCCGCCGCCGCGCGGCGCGCGGGCGCGCAGATGATCGTCTCGCCGCACACCGATCCGCACGTGATCGAGTACGCGGTCGAGAACGATCTCCTCTCCGTCGCCGGCGCGGCCACCGCGACCGAGATCGTCCGCGCCTGGGAGGCCGGCTGCGATCTCGTGAAGATTTTCCCGGCCCACTACCTCGGCGGGCCGGAGTTCATCCGCACGATCCGCGGCCCGATCCGCGACATTCCGCTCGTTGCCGGCGGCCCGGTGCCGCTGGACATGATCGAGAACTATCTCGATGCCGGCTGCGTCGCGGTAAACCTCGGCGCGTCGCTCGCGGCGCCCGATCTCGTGAAAACGCAGCAGTGGGATGAGATCGGACGGCGGGCCATGCTCGCGGCCTCGATCATCGCCTCGCGCAAAGCGGTCGAGATCGCCGACACCGAATACGTCCACTGATGGCGCTCCTCCTCGCATTTCTCATCAGCTCGTTTCCCTCGACCAGCATGACGTCCTGGATGCGGCTGGAGTCGTTCCACCTCGGCATCGGCATGACCCGCGACGAAATGGTGAAGGCGATCGCGCCGTGGAATCCGAAGTACGGCCGCGACAAGAACGAGATCGTCATCGACTACGCCGAGGACAAAGCGCTGACGCTCGAACTGAAGAACGATCGACTGCGCTCCGTGCGCTTCGAGCTGTTCGCGTTCCTGCCGCAGATTCGAAAAGCGTTCGATGAGCAGAAGACGCACCTGCGCGAAGCGCGCGGCGCGCCGCGCAAGGCGACGAGCGCGGTGCTGATCTACGACAACGCCCTGCCGAACCTGATGGTGGTCGTCACCGACGACCCGAAATCGGAGAACGGGAAAAAGGGATTGGGCGTGCTCGCGGTGCGGTACTACGACCCGCGCTAGTTGTTCGTCGTTCCCGCGGGTGCGAGTTGCGCGCGCTTCTCCCGCAGCGGCGGCGTGTAGCGCGTCATCTTCCCTTCGTACACATAGACGCCCTCGCCCAGCGTCCCGACGTAATAGCGATCGAGCGCGAACGGGTCGGCGACGACGGACGTGACGTCGGTGTTGCGCGTCGGCAGTGTGAGCTCGCTCCATTCGGCGTCGTTCGCGGCGCCGACGAGAATCTCGCGCTGCTGGCGCGAGGTGAGGAACAGCGATTTTCCGCCGCCGTGCACCGACGC
>DATFHJ010000431.1:0-14289 GCA_035248585.1 Thermoanaerobaculia bacterium | reverse complement strand
CGCTCATGCGCAAGTCGGTCATCGCGAACGTTCTTCTTGCCGCCCTCACGGCCGGCATCGTTCTCGGTGCATTCGTCTCCTTCCAGCGCAAGCGCTCCTCCTTCGAACGGATTGACTTCTCGTTCATCCGCCAGAACGGCGTGATCGTCGTCAAGACCGTCGATGCCGGCAGCGCCGCGGAAGCGGCGGGCCTGCGGCCCGGCGACGCGATCCTCGTCATCGCCGACACGCCGACCACGGAAGTCGAGGGCGTGCAGAAAACGCTGCGGCGGATCGGCGAGTCGGTGCCGATGATCGTCTCGCGCGCCGGCAAGCCGCTCACCATCAACTATCGCCCGCCCGAGCTGAAGATCGACACGCCGTACCTGATCCTCAGCTTCATCGGCTTCCTCTACCTCGCCATCGGCCTCTTCACGCTCTTCCGAGGAGAGACGCGCGACAGCCGGCTGTTCTACTTCGTCACGCTCCTCTCCTTCATCGTCTACGTCTACACGCCCGCGGGGGACGTCGACTGGAGCTTCCAGCTCCTGCAGATGATCGAGGAGATGGCGCGCATCTTCCTCCCGCCGCTCGCGCTGCACTTCTTCCTCCTCTTCCCGCGCCCGCTGCTGCGTGACAAGAAATGGATCGCGCTGCTCTACGTGCCGCCGGTCCTGCTCGCGCTCTGGGCCGTCGACCTGCTCGTGCTCGGCAACGCCATCGCCGTCGCCAACGCGGCGCGCACGATCGACCTCATCGGAAAAATCGAGATCGGCAACTTCGGCCTCTACTTCACGCTGGCCGTGGTCGCGCTCGGGTTCACCTATAAACAGGCCGCCGTCGTCGGGAAGAAGCAGATCAAGTGGATCTACCTCGGACTCGCCGTCGGCTTCCTCCCGTTCCTCGCGCTCTACGTCATCCCGTTCCTGCTGTCGCTGCCGATCCGGCCGGTCTTCATCACCATCTCGATCCTGCCGCTGGCCCTGATCCCGCTCGCCTTCGCCGTCTCGATCCTCAAGTACAAGCTGTGGGACGTCGAGGTATTCATCAAGGAGAGCCTCGCCTACGCCGTCACGTTCGCGTTCGGCATGATCGCGTTCTCCACCGTCAACGTGATCCTCTCGCGCGTGATCGAAGAGCGCTCGGCGATGGAGCGCAACTTCCTCGCCTTCACCTCGGGCCTCCTCATCGCCGGCGTGCTGATTCCGGTGAAGGGGAAGATCGAGTCGATGATCGAGATGTTCCTCGACCGCGAGAGTTACCGCCATCGCCGGACGATGTCGGACTTCGCGCAGGAGCTGGCGACGTTCCACGATGTGCATGAGCTGATCTCGATGATGCGCGAGCGTCTGCAGAAGACGCTGCACATCGACCGGATGAATCTCTACACGCGCGAACAGCAGTCGCTCCTGATCTACGATCCCGAGCCGGGCGTGCCGCGCCGGCTGAGCGCAGGCGACTTCGGAGAGATGCCGAACGACGGCCCGGTCGTCCTCACCGCGCCGCGTCTTCCCGACGCGAGCGAACATCCGTGGCAGTTGCTCTCGGCCGGCTACCGCTACGTCTTCCCGCTGCGCAATCGCGGAGAGCTCCAGGGCCTGCTCCTCCTCGGCACGCGCCGCAGCGACGAGCCGCTCTCCCGCGACGATCTCCATCTCATCGGCACGCTCACCGCGCCGGTCGCGCTGGCGATTGAAAACTCGCGGCTCTACGGAAAACTGCGCCGGCAGCTCGAAGAGATCCGCGCGCTGAAGGAGTACAACGAAAACATCATCGAGTCGTCGCTCTCGGCGATCGCCGTCGTCGCCGGCGACGGCACGGTCCTGACCGCGAACCGCGCGTTCTGGGAGCTCGTCGGCACCGATCAGTCGTACGAGTCGATCCGCGACCTCTTTCCGCCGTTCCACGAGCTGCGCGACTCGAACGGCCGCACGCACGCGACGCACTTCGTCAATCACGAAGGCGTGGAGAAAGAAGTCACCGTCACGGTCAGCCCGCTGACCGCGGGCGACGTCGCGGACGGCGCGCGCGTGCTGGTCATCGGCGACATCACCGACCGCGTGCGCCTCGAGCGCGAGCTGCAGGACAAAGAGCGCCTGGCCTCCCTCGGTCTCCTCGCCGCGGGCGTCGCGCATGAAGTCAACACACCGCTCACCGGCATTTCTTCATACGCACAGTTGCTGCTCGCCGAGACTTCGGAAGACGATCCGAAATACCGGCTGCTGAAAAAAATGGAACAGCAGTCGTTCCGCGCGTCGCATCTCGTCAACAACCTGCTCGACCTCATCGCCAACCGCCCACGCTCGCGCGAGCTGGTGTGCGTCGAGGATCTGATCGCCTCGACGCTCGCGCTGCACGACGATCTCTTGAAGGCAAAGCGCGTGAACCTGCACGTCTCACAAATCGCGCCGCTGCAGGTGCGCGGGAACGTTCACGACCTCCAGCAGGTTCTCACCAACATCCTGCTGAATGCCCGCGATGCAGTCGCCGAGGGAGGGAACATCTGGATCTCCGTTGCAGACGAGGACGAGCGCGTGGTGATTCGCATTCGCGATGACGGCAAAGGCATTCCCGCGGACATGATCGGACGGATCTTCGAGCCGCTCGTCACGACGAAACGCGGCCAGGGCGGAACGGGCCTCGGCCTGGCCATCAGCCGCCGCATCATCACCGCCAGCGACGGCGACATCACGGTGCAAAGCACGCCCGGCTCGGGTGCCGAATTTTCGATCTCGTTGCCTGAAGCCCGTGTAGCGCGCGCCTCCGGCGCGCCTCAGGGCGGGGGCGCGCCGGAGGCGCGCGCTACACGATGAGAATCCTGATCGTCGACGACGAAGAAGTCCTGCGGGACGTGCTCGATGCCGTTTTACGGCGCGAGGGATTCGACATCGTCACCGCGGCCAGCGGCGAAGAAGCGCTGAACGTCTTGGACAGCACCGAGGAAATCGACCTGGTGATCCTCGACGTCATGCTGCCCGGGATCAGCGGCATCGACACGATGCGCGCGATCCGCATCTCCAACCCCGCGCTGCCGGTCATCGTCATCACCGCGTTCTCGTCGATCGACGGCGCGATCGATGCGATGAAACAGGGCGCGTTCCACTACATCCCGAAGCCGTTCAAGAACGAAGAAGTCGTGCTCACGGTCAACAAGGCGCTCGAACAGCGGCGCCTCTCGCGCGAGAACGAGCGCCTGAAAGCGGAGCTGTCGGACAAGTTCTCCTACGCGAACATCATCGGCAAGAGCGAAGCGATGCGGAAGGTGTTCGATCTGATCCGCCTCGCCGCGCCGTCGCGCTCGAACATCCTCATCCAAGGCGAATCCGGCACCGGCAAAGAGCTCGTCGCCAAGGCGATCCATCACGCCAGCCCGCGCGCGCGCAACGCGTTCGTCACCGTCAACTCCGGCTCGCTGCCGCCGGAGCTGCTCGAGTCCTCGCTCTTCGGCCACATGAAAGGCGCGTTCACCGGCGCGATCGCCACGAAGCGCGGCCTCTTCGAAGTCGCCGACAACGGCTCGATCTTCCTCGACGAGATCGGCAACATCAATCTCGAGACGCAGGCCAAACTGCTGCGCGTGATCCAGGAAAAAGAGTTCATGCGCCTCGGCTCGGTCGAGACGATCAAAGTCGACGTCCGCATCATCGCCGCGACGAACGCCGACCTGCACAAGCTGATGGCGGAATCGCGGTTCCGCGAGGATCTCTATTACCGCCTCAACGTGATCACGATCCAGCTCCCGCCGCTGCGGCGCAAACGCGAAGACATCCCGCTGCTGATCCAGCACTTCCTGCAAAAGTATTCGGACGAGAACCGGAAGAAGGTCCGCGAAGTGACGGCCGAGGCCATGCGGATCCTGATGGATCACTCCTGGCCCGGCAACGTGCGCGAGCTCGAGAACACGATCGAGCGCGCGGTGGTGCTTTGCACGGGCGACCGCATCACGGGTGAGCTGCTTCCCGACTACCTGCGCTATCCCGTGCGCACCGATCAGCCGGCAATGGTCGTTCCCGCCGAGGGAATCTCGCTCAAGGACGCGGTCTCGAATTACGAGCGGACGATGATCCTGCAGTCGCTCGAGCTCGCGAACGGCGTGCAGAAACGCGCCGCCGAATTGCTGCAGGTGAAGCCGTCGACGCTGAACGAGATGATGAAGCGCCTCGGCATCCACGCGAAGTCGAACGCCGTCATCGAAGATGAAGTGGCAGTGAACGAGTAGAATCCGCGGCGCATGACACGCCGCATTTTCCTCAGCGTCGTTCTCTCCTTCATCACACTCACCGCCGCCGCGCAGCCCACGCCGCAGGAGTATCTCGGCTATCCGATCGGCGAGCGGTTCACGTCGTACGACCGCATCCTCGATTACTACCACGAGCTGGCGAAGGCGTCGCCGCTGGTCACGATCCAGCAGATCGGCGAGACCTACGAGCAGCGGCCTCTGGTGCTCGCGACCATCACCTCGGCGAAGAATCGCGCGGCGCTCGACGACATCCGCCGCAATCTCGCCGCGCTGGCGAACGGCGACGGCGATGCGGCGGAGCTCGCGAAGAACACGCCCGCCGTCGTCTGGCTCGCGTACGGCGTGCACGGAAACGAGTCGTCGTCGGCCGAGGCCTCGATGCTCGTGGCGTCGGAGCTCGTGAAAAATCCGCGCGTGCTCGATGACCTGATCGTGATCATCGATCCGCTGCAGAATCCGGACGGGCGCGAGCGCTACATCACCTGGTTCAAGCGCACGATGGGCTCGAAGCCGAATCCGAATCCCGATGCGTTCGAGCACCAGGAGCCGTGGCCGGGCGGGCGCTACAACCACTACCTCATCGACATGAATCGCGACTGGACGTGGATGTCGCAGCGCGAGACGCAGGCGCGCATCGCCGCCTATCGCCAGTGGAACCCGCAGGTCTACGTCGACCTCCACGAGATGGGCTACGAATCGAGCTACTTCTTCCCGCCGGACGCGAAGCCGATCAACGCCCATCTGCCGGGAGACGTCGAACAGTGGCTCGACGTCTTCGGCCGCGCGAACGCCGCCGAGTTCTCGAAGCGCGGCTGGCCGTTCTTCGTCGCTGAGCAGTTCGACCTCTTCTATCCCGGCTACGGCGATTCGTGGCCGGCGCTGCACGGCGCGATCGGCATGACCTACGAAGTCGCGGGCCACGGCCGCGCCGGCGTCGCCATCGAGCGCGCCGACAAGAGCGTCCTTCGCCTCGCCGACCGCGTGCTGCGCCACTTCACCACGTCGATGACGACGCTCCGCACCGCGGCGCAGAATCGCGAGCAGCTGCTGCGCTACACGCACCAGGCCGCGCGCGCGCAGATCGACAGCGGCAAGAACACGTTCCTCCTCGTCCCCGGCTCGCCGAACTTCAACACGCTCGTTGAGCTCTTGCAGCGGCAGGGCGTGAAGCTGGAGATGCTCTCCGCCGCGGCGACGCTGCGCGCCACGCGCCTCGATCGCGCGAACGCGGAGTCGAAGGTATTTCCGATCGGCACCGTCGTCGTCTCCACGCGCCAGCCGCTCGGCGGCCTCGCCAACACGCTGCTCGAAAAAGCGCCGGCGTTCAGCAAAGGCTTCGTCGAAGAGCAGCGCGAGAAAGCGGAAGCCGACGAGCCCGATGACTTTTACGATCTCACCACCTGGTCGCTGCCGCTGGCAATGAACGTGGAGGCGTGGGAGACGTCGATGCCGGTGACCGGCACGGCCGCGTTCCAGAAAACCGCGCCGGCGGCGGCGTTCCGCAACGCCGCCTACGGCTATCTCGTCGACGGCATGGAGCCGAATCTCTATCGCTTCGCCGGGCGCCTCATCGAGGGCGACGTCAACTTCAGCGTCAGCGACAGCGACGTCACGGTCGGGGACCGCACGTTCTCGCGCGGCACGCTCGTGATCCTCAAGGGAAACAACAAAGACACGCTCGACGCGGCGCTCGGGAAGATCGCCGGCGACACCGGCGTCGCGGTGGTCTCGCTGGAGTCGGGCTGGATGGGCGGGACCGCGTTCGGCTCGACGAAGATCCGCCACGTGAAGAAGCCGAAGATCGGTCTCGTCGGCGGCGCGGGCACGAGCCCGACGTCGTACGGCATGCTGTGGCACACGCTCGACATCGACACGCCGATTCCGCACACCACGCTGTCGCTCGAGTCGCTCGCCAACCTCGATCTGCACGACTACGACGTGCTGGTCTTCCCCGACGGCAGCTACGCCTCGCGCCTCGGCAAGCGCGGCGTCGACAAGATCAAGGCCTGGGTCAACGACGGCGGCAGCATCATCGCCGTCAAAGGCGCGAACGCGTTCCTGCGCGAGAAAGACGTCGAGATCTCGAAGCTCAAGCCGTGGGAGCCGCCGAAAAAGAAAGACGACGACAAAGACAAAGCCGACGAGCGTTACAACGACTACCGCATTCCGGGATCGGCGTTCCGCACGACGATGAACGACCGCTCGTTCCTCACCTTCGGCGTTCCGCGCGCGCCCGCGGTGCTGCTCGAAGGCTCGACCGCGTTCCTGCCGGTCTCGCACAAAGTCGACAACATCATCACCATCGACGCGAAAGAGCCGCTCATCTCCGGCGTGGCCTGGCCGGAGTCGATCGATCGCGTGAAGGGATCGGTGTACGTCGTCAGCGAGCCGTACGGACGCGGGCAGGTGATCACGTTCGCCGACGACCCGCACTATCGATTGTTCTGGCGCGGCACACTGCCGGTGTTCTTGAACGCGGTGTTGTACTCGCCAAGCTTCCCGCGGTAGCACATGACCACCACCCGTCCGCCCGCCGTCGCCGGCGCGTTCTACGAGGGAACGCCGGAGCGGCTGCGGGCGCAGGTCAACGCTTGTTTCGCCGCAAATCCTCCTTCCGGGGAGAAGACGCGCGTCATCGGCGCGGTCGTGCCGCACGCGGGACTGATGTACAGCGGCCACGTCGCCGCCGCGCTGTACGCGATCGCGGAGCTGCCGAGGCGGCTCATCATCCTCTGCCCCAATCACACCGGCGCGGGACACTTTGCCGCGATCAATCGCGAGGGGAGTTGGCGCACGCCGATGGGCGACGTCGCCATCGACACGCCGCTCGCCGATGCGCTGATGTCGCGGACGAAATTGCTCTCCGAGGATTGGCGCGCGCATGCGCGCGAGCACTCGTTGGAGGTGCAGCTGCCGTTCTTGCAGCGCACGCTCGGAGACTTCACGTTCGTCCCGATCTGCCTCGGCGCGCATCGATTCGACTACGCCGAGGAGATCGGACACGCGATCGCGGACGTCATCAGAGAGGAGCGCGACGTCGCCATCCTCGCCAGCTCCGATCTCAATCATTACGAAGACCAGCAGACGACGCTGCGCAAAGACCAGCTGGCGATCGACCAGGTGCTCGCGCGCAATCCGCGCGAGCTATGGCGCGTGGTCGACGAATACGACGTCTCGATGTGCGGCTTCATCCCGACGACGACTATGCTCATCGCCGCGAACGAGCTCGGCGCGTCGGATGCGCGGCTGATCAAACACGCCACCAGCGGCGACATCAACGGCGACTACTCGCACGTGGTGGGATACGCTGCCATCAGCGTTTCATGAAGATCGTTCTCGCCACGGCCGAAATCTCCCCGATCGCAAAGACCGGCGGCCTCGGGGATGTCTGCGGCTCACTGCCGAAGGCGCTGAAGGCTCTCGGCCACGACCTCGTCCTGTTCCTGCCGTTCTATCGCCAAGCGCGGCAGTGGCTCGAGAAAAACGGCGCCGAAGTGCATCAGCTGATGCCGACGCAGGTGATCGCGTGGGCGAATTGGGTCGCCGAGGCGACGTTTCTGCGGACGAATCTCCCGGGAACGGACATTCCGATCGTGCTCGTGGCGAACGATTTCTTCTTCGAGCGCGATCAGCTTTACGCCGACGCGCCGGACGGATGGCACGACTACCTGCTGCGCTACACGTTTTTCTCGCGCGCGGTGATCCGGGCCTGCGAGCTGTTCGACATCCGTCCCGACATCCTGCATTGCCACGACTGGCACACGGCACTGCTTCCGCTCTATCTCGACTCGGGATTGCGCAGCGTTCCGCAATTTCAGCGAACGCGCTCCGTCTACACGATTCACAACCTGCAGTATCAAGGCGTCGCCGGCCGCGGCGCGTTCGGGCTCACGGGATTGCACCACCGCTACTGGGCGCCCGACGCGCTCGAGCACTACGGCACGCTCAATCCGATGAAGGGGGCGATCCTCTTCGCCAACCAAGTCACCACCGTCTCGCCGAATTACGCGCGGGAGACTCGGACGCCGGAGCACGGCGCGGGGCTCGACGGCGTGCTGCGCGCCGTGTCGCACAAATTCACCGGCATCCTCAACGGCATCGACGCCGAGGAGTGGAACCCGCTCACCGATCCGTTGCTGCCGGCCAACTACGACGAGGTGACGTTGCGCGAGAAGACGCGCGTGAAGCGCGCGCTGGCGAAAGAAGCGGGACTGAAGTTCTCGCAGAAGACGCCGATCATCGGCGCCGTCTCGCGCCTCGTCGGACAGAAGGGCTTCCAGCTGCTCCTGCCCGTCTTCGACCGCATCCTGACCGCCGGCGCGCAGCTGGTCATCCTCGGCAGCGGCGAGCCCGATCTCGAAAACGCGCTCGCGTATCTCGGCGAACGCCATCGCGATCGCTGCAAGGTCTGGCTCGGCTTCGACAACGCGCTCGCGCATCGCATCTACGGCGGCGCCGACATGCTGCTCATGCCGTCGATCTACGAGCCTTGCGGGCTCAATCAGATGTACGCGCTGCGCTACGGCACGATCCCGATCGTGCGCCTCACCGGCGGGCTCGCCGATACGGTGATTCCGTACGACGGCACGAATCTCGAAGTCGCGAACGGCTTCGGCTTCGTCGCCACCGATCCGCGCGAACTGCAGCTGGCCTCGTGGGTGGCGATGCTCAATTACAAGGACGGCGCCGTCTGGAAGAAGCTGCAGACCAACGGCATGGAGGCGGACTTTTCATGGGAGCGATCGGCGCGGCAGTACGACGAGATTTATCAAAGAGCATGAGCGTGGAGAAACGCACCGCCTACTCGGAAACCTACGACGCGATCGTGGCGATCTGGCGCGACGAGGGCGGTGAGAGCCTCGATGAGATCGCGCTGATGGCGACGATCAACTCGCTGCTCGCCCATCGCTTTCCCTACTTTTTCTGGACCGGCTTCTATCGCGTTTGCGACGATCGATTGATCGTCGGCCCGTACATCGGCACCGTCGGCTGCCTGCAGATCGAATTCGGCCGCGGCGTCTGCGGCACCGCCGCGGCGCAACGCGAGACCGTCATCGTGCCGGACGTGAATCAGTTCCCGGGACACATCGCCTGCGATCCGAACTCCAAGTCCGAGATCGTCGTGCCGGTGTTCAACGCGGAGCGCGAATTGATCGCGGTGCTGGACGTCGATTCGAGTGAGCTGGATTCGTTCGATGAAGAGGATCGCGCGGGGCTGGAGCGAATCGTCTCGCTATTCGAGCATCCGTAAGATCTCGCGCAGTTCCTTCTTCACGTTCGCAAGAACATCCGGTGTAGCGCGCGCCTCCGGCGCGCCCTTGGGCGGGGGGGTGCTGGCCGACTCCGTCTCCAGCTTCTTCTTCGCGCCCGCGATCGTGAATCCTTCGCGATACAGCAGTTCCTTGATGCGAAGGATCGTGTCGATCTCGTGGCGCGTGTAGAGCCGCTGCCCGCCGCCGCTCTTGTTCGGCGCGAGCTGCGGGAACTCCGTCTCCCAATAGCGCAGCACGTACGGCTGCACGTCGGCGAGCTTGCAGACCTCGCCGATCTTGTACAGCTTGTCGTCGTTGGGCGTCACGCCGCCATTTTAGAGGCGTTACGCCTCGGCCGGATGCGCCGCCTCCTCCGGAACCACCGTGGCGAACAGCCCGACCGCCGCCTGGAACACCTCGTCGACCGAGACGTCGGCC
The DNA here is from genome assembly GCA_035248585.1 of Thermoanaerobaculia bacterium. Taxonomy (GTDB): domain Bacteria; phylum Acidobacteriota; class Thermoanaerobaculia; order Gp7-AA8; family Gp7-AA8; genus QHVT01. Next base: position 4,380 of record DATFHJ010000431.1, on the reverse strand, counting down.
ATGCAGCGGTGGTGTCCGAGGGGGCATTCGCGCTGGTAGCAGGGCTGGCAGGCGAGGGTGCGGCGGACGACGCGCGACGCTCCGGCGATCACCGTGCGGTCGGGATCGGTCGGACCGAAGATCGAGACCGACGGCACATCGAGCGCGGCGGCCACGTGCAGCGGACCGCTGTCGTTCGTGATCAGCGCCGCGCATTGCGACAGCGCGGCCGCGAGCTCGAGCACGTCGCCGTCATGTCCCACGATCGGCACGCCGTTGCAGGTCGTGGCGATCCGCTCCGCCTGTTCGCGCTCGCCGGGGCTCGTCAGCAGCATCACGTCGAAGCCCTCGAGGCGCAGCTTCTTGATCGTGTCGATGTAGCGCGAGTCTCCCCAATGCTTCGCGCGGCCGTACAGGCCGCCGGCGTGAATGGCGAAGATCGGCCGGTCGAGATGCATCCCGATCTCGAGCAGGCGCCGCTTGCCGTACTCGCGGATCGGCGGCGGCAGCTTGATCACCGGCGTGTCGCCGACGACGCGCGGCGCGTTCAGCGCCGCGAGCAGCGCCGTGTAGTCGTCGAGCTGATGCCCGCGCGACTCCGGGCGCGCGACCGGATGCGTCAGGAAAATCCGGCGCAGATCGCTCGGATATCCCCAGCGCTCTTCGATGCCCGCGGCGAACGTGACCATCGCCGCGCGGAATGAGTTCGGCAGGATGACGGCGCGGCGGAACGGGCCGGCCGCGCGCAGCGCCGCGACCCGCTTGCGCGTCGAGCGATTCCAGGCGATCACCTGCTTGAAGATTCCCGACGCTTCCAGCAGCGCGGCGACATTCTCCGGCGCGGCCACGGCGATCCCGCCTTCGCTTCGAAATCGATGCTGAAGGGCTTTGTACGTTGGGATCGCCAGGACGTTGTCTCCGACCCAGTTGAGACCTATGACGACCGTTTCACACGCCATGCATGGTTTCGCTTTCTCCCGTCCCTTTCCAGCGATCGTGCATCCAAAGCCAAAGCTCGGGGCGGGAGATGATGCGGCGAGAGATCACGTCATTGATTCTCTTCGTCAACATCACCGGGTCGCTCTCGCCCTCCGCTGGCCAGTCGGCACGAATCGGCTCCTCGAATTCGAGACGATGCCTGAGCCCGTCGGGAATGCAAAAAGCGAACACAATTGTAGAGCGTGCCCGCAACGCCATCTTCGCCGGCACGATTGTGGTCCACGCAGGACGCCCGAGAAACGGGACGAGGACGCCCTCCTTCGGCTGGACCGCCTGGTCGGGAAGAAGCACGACGACCGCATTCTCGGACAGACTTTTCAACAAAAATCGCGCGGCGCGCCTGCGATCGACGACCTCCGCGCCGGTCTTTTCGCGCATCCGCTGCAGATCGCGCTCGAGCAGCTCGTTGTCGAGCGGGCGCGCTACCGTGCGGACGTTGCGGATCAGCGACATCACCGCGACGCCGGCAATCTCCCATCCGCCCCAATGCCCGCTGATGATGACCGTGCCGCTGCCGCGCGCGATCGCTTCCTCGAGCAGGTGCGTGTTCACCATCGGGCACCGCCCGGCAATCTCTTCCAGCGTGAGATTCTGCAGTTGCACGTACTGCAACGCCTCGCGGCCGAAGTGGCGCCAGCAGTCGCGCCGGATTTTGCGCAGCTCGCGAAATGATTTTTCGGGAAACGTTTCGCGCAGATTGCGCATCGCCAGCCGGTCGCGCCCGCGCAGCACCTGCCCCGCCAGCGCGCCGAGGCGGGTTCCCCACCGCACCACCGCCTCCTCGGACATCCGCCCGACGGCGCGGACGACCAGGCGATAGACCGCGTACTCGATTCTCTGCAGGAGCGCGTTCTTGCGGCGCTTCGTTCGCTTGACGCTCTCGATCGCATGCAGCGTCTTCTCGTCGAGATCGAACTCGGCACCGACGGCGGTGATCGCCGGGTCATTGAATTTCACGGCGTCTTTTTCGGTCGTCACGATCCGCGCGTCGCCGGCTTCGCGTTTGATGGCCTCGAGATCGGCGGCGGTATACGGATGGTGATCGCGGAAACCCTTCGTGCCGGCGAGCTGCACGTGCCCGCGCAGAGAGTCGAAGAACTGCTGGTTGTTGGCGAGGCCGGAGAAGGCAAACACGCGCTGGCCTCGGAGCTCGTCCGGGATGAGCGTGCGCAGCTGGCGCGGGATCACGAGATCGGCGTGGCGGAGAGCGGAGCGGCCTTCGCGGTAAAACCGGGCGGGGGCGTCGATGACGATGTCGAGGTCGCGGTGGAGCTGGAGGTGCTGGAAGCCGTCGTCCAGGACGAAAACATCGGCATCATTTGATTTCAAATATTCGATAGCATTAATATGACGATTAGGACCTACAATAGTAGGACATCTTATAAGACGATGTTCGTCGTTGCCATAACCGCGCGTCAATACAACTGGCTTTAATCCTTTGGCTTTAAGGTGCTCGCAAATCGCGATGACAGCCGGCGTTTTGCCGGTTCCGCCCATGGCGATGTTGCCGACGGAGATCACCGGGCGGGGCAGGCGCTTCGCGCGCAGGATGCCGGCGCGGTAGAGCGCGCGGCGGACGCGGTTCACGAGCTGCAGCGGCGCGAGGAGGACCGTCACGTTAAGAGTTCGACGATCCGGCGCGCCGTCCGTTCCGAAGCTCCCCGATTTTGCAGCACGGTCTGCCGCGCCCGCTCGCCCCAGGCTCGCTGCAGTGCCGCGTCGTCGAACATGCGCGCCGCGAAGTCGATCACCTCCGCGGCCGTCCGCACTTCTTCCGCCGCCTGATTGCGCAAAAACACCTGCGCGATCTCGCGGAAGTTCGACATCGACCGCCCGAAACAGACCGGCACGCCCGCGGCCGCGGGCTCGATCGGATTGTGCCCACCGATCGGCACGAGCGTTCCTCCCACGAACGCGGCCGTGGCGTAGCGATACATCTTCGCCAGCTCGCCGAGCGTGTCCAACAAGAGGATGTCCGCGGCGGCGTCCGATAAAGCGCTGCGGCGCGTGAAGCGAAAGCTCGATGTCTGCAACAGCCCCGCGACCTGCTCGAATCGCTCCGGCTTGCGAGGTGCGATCACTACGAAGGCGTTGTACTCCGCGAGCAGACGTTCCAGTTCCGGCAGGAGCGCTTCGTCTTCGCCCTCCATCGTCGAGCCGAGGATCAGGACTTTGCGGTTGTTGATGAGCGCTTCGATGCGCGGCCCGATCTCGACCGGCGCCGTGTCAGGCTCGTAGTCGAACTTCACGTTCCCGCTCACTTCGACGATCTCCGCCGGCGCGCCGATGGCGATGAAGCGCTCGCGGTCCGTCTCCTCGCGCGCCAGGATGCGGTCGTACTTTTTCAGGACCGAGCCGACGATCGCGCGAAAGGCGCGATAGCGGGGAAAGGAGCGGTCGGAAATGCGCCCATTCGCGAGCAGCATGCGCAGCCCCCGCGCCTTCGCGATGCGCGTCACGTTCGGCCAGATCTCCGTCTCCATCGTCGCGAACGCGCGCGGTTGGTGATGGTCGAGAAAGCGCCGCACCGCGAACGCGAAGTCGAACGGAAAGTACGTCACCGTCGCATTCGGAAAGAGCCGCTTCGCCTGCGCCTGGCCGGTGATCGTTGTCGTCGTGAAGACGATCGACGTCTCCGGCCGCTGCCTCACGATCTCGGCGACGATCGGCTTTGCCGCCAGCGCCTCGCCGACTGACACCGCGTGAATCCAGAGGTCATGCTCGTCCGCCGCCCCGCGATAACGCCCCATCCGCTCCGGCAGGTTCGCGAGGTACTTGCCGCGCAGCACCCCGGTGAAGAGAAACCAGGGGACCGCGAGCACCAGCACGAGGTACAGCAAGACCTCGTAGAGGACGTACATGGGCGCGAATCATAACGGCGGAGCCAAACGAGCACGGAAAAGTGTCTGTTTTGGCCACACCACCGCCCGTCCGTCCATCGATGCGCGTTTTCCTCCTCATCCGGCTCGATCATCGCCACGGCGCGCAGCCGCGCGCGGCGCAGGAGTTTCTCGGTCCGGCTCATCGACCGGCCGATGGCGTGCGCGACCTCCTTTACCGTGTACCCTTCCGCGAATCGCAGCCACAGAATCTGCTGCTCGCGCGGCGACAGCGCCCGCAGCACTTCATGCGCCGTCACGCGCTCGATCTCCGGCGGCTCGACCGCGCGCTCGTGCGCTTCGCCCGTGACCATGCGTCCCTGCTTCCGCCAATACTCGCGGCAGGCGTGGCTGACTGCGCCGATGAACCAGGCCCGGACGTCGTCGATGTCGCGCCGGCGGAGATAGCCGATGAAGACGTCGTGCACGAGTGCCTCCGCTTCGTCGCGCGGCACGCGGAACTTACGCGAGGCGATCGTCCGCAGCAGCGGCGCGAGCGCGGCATACCACTCTTCCGGCGAAC
>DATFHJ010000430.1:0-5498 GCA_035248585.1 Thermoanaerobaculia bacterium | reverse complement strand
GGAGCCATCGCCGCGACGTCGGCCGCCTCGAGGATGAAGAAGCCCGCGGACGCGGCGCGCGAGCCGCTCGGCCCGACCCACACGATCACCGGCACGGGCGACTTGATGATCTTCTCGACGATCGCGCGCATCGACGTCTCGAGACCGCCGGGTGTGCGAAGCTCGAGAAGCACCGCGTCCGCCCGCCGCGCCGCGGCCTGATCGAGCGCGCGGCCGATGTACTCATCGCTGATCGGATGAATCATGTCGTCGACTTCGACGCGCAGCACGGCCGCATGGATGCTGCTTGAGACAAGGCCGGAGACGAGCAGAACGAGCGTGAGCGCGGCGGTTCGCATGAGCCTATTGTCGCGCCGTTTCGCGTACGATTCCGCGCATGCCCGTCGTCACGTGGATCTTCTTTGCCGCGCTGGCCGGTATGGCGTTCTACGCCATCCGCTATCACCTCCGAAAGGCACGCGAGCGGCGTGAGCTGCAGATCAAGCATCCCGGCGAGCCGTGGATGTGGCGGGCCGACTGGGCCGACCGCGCCGTGCGCGACGAGCAGTCGATCCGCGGCGGCTTTCTCTGGGTGTTCGGCTTCCTCTGGATCCTGATGTCGTTGCCGGTGGCGCTCGCGATGTGGGCGACCCAGGAACGCGATCGCGTCCTCCTGATCTTCGTGGCGATCTTTCCGATCGTCGGCGTGCTGGTGCTGATCAGCGCCGCGTATCAGACGCTGCGCCGCCGCAAATACGGCGTGTCGCTCTGCCGGCTCAACCGCCTTCCCGTGCCCCTCGGCTCGACGTTCCGCGGCGAAGTGCAGGCGCGCGTGCATTCGATGCCGGAGCACGGCTTTCAGATCCGGCTCACCAACGTGCGCCGCGAGGAGCGCAGGACGGGAAAGAGCCGTTCCGTGCGCGAGACGGTGCTGTGGCAGGACGAGCAGACGGTCGGCAGCGGCGCGGCGATGCCGCATCCCGATGGGATGCGCATTCCGCTGCAGTTCGCGATTCCGCTGGATGCCGAGGCGACGGACGACACGAATCCGCGCGACTCGATCCTGTGGCGCCTCGAAGTGCGCGCCGACGTTCCGGGCATCGACTACATCGCGCGATTCGCGCTGCCGGTGTATCGCGTCGAAGGCGCGCCGGAGGCCGATTACTTTCCGGTGCACAACGTGCCGGCGTGGACGCCACCGCCGTACGTCGCGTTTCAGCAAACGCGCAGCGGCGGCGAAGAAGTGATCGTGAAGCCGGTCGCGGGCTTCGGCGATTGGTTCGGCTACCTCTTCTTCATCGCACTCTGGTACGCCGCGCTGGGGTTTGCGCTGCATCTCGGCATGCCGCTCTGGGTCGTGGTGTTCTTCGGTCTCTTCGGCGCGCTGGTCATGCTCGCAGCGGCCGATCTCCTCGCCGGACGCAGCATCATCTCCGCCGACCAGCAAGCGCTCAGGTCGCGGCGCGGTTTGTTCGGCATCGGACCGACGCGCACGTTTCCGGCGGGTGACGTGGAAGACATCGTGCCGCACATCGGAAAGACGACGGGCAATATCGCGCGCTACAACGTCGAGGCGCAGTTTCGCGACGGGAAGCGGCGCTCCATCGCGAAAAACCTGATGAGTCGCCGCGACGCGGATGGCGTGGCGGAGCGGATCAAGCGCGCGCTAGGGCGTTAGATCCGCATCACGTCGAACTGCTCGTGATGCAGCGTCTCGTCCGGCTTGAACACGAGATGGATGCCCATCGTCCGCTCGACTTCCTCGAAGATCGGATCGCCGGTGTGCAGCGTGCCGTAGACGACCGGGTTCACGCGCACGATCACGTCCTGTCCTTCGTGCAGGTCGCGCTGCTTCATCAGCTCGCGCCAGATCTCCAGCGAGACCGTGGTGTTCGACTTGATCCGTCCGCTGCCGCCGCAGTACGGGCAGGCCTGCGTCAGCGAGCGCTCGAGGCTCTGCCGCACGCGCTTGCGCGTCATCTCGATCAGACCGAACTCGGAGATCTGCAGGATCTTCGTCTTCGAGCGATCTTTGCGGATCTCGTTCTCGAGCGCCTCGAACAGCCGCTGCCGGTTGTTCGCGTCCTCCATGTCGATGAAGTCGAGGACGATGATCCCGCCGAGGTCGCGGAGGCGGATCTGCCGGACGATCTCTTTCGCCGCCTCGAGGTTCGTGCGGAACACGGTCTCTTCGAGGTTCTTCTTCCCGACGTATTTGCCGGTGTTCACATCGATCGCCACCAGCGCCTCGGTCTGATTGATGACGATGTAGCCGCCCGATTTCAGCCAGACTTTCGACTTCAGCGCCTTCGCGATCTCCGGCTCGATGCCGAACTCGTCGAAGATCGGCTCGTCGCGGCGGAACAGGCGCACGCGCGGCACGAGCTGCGGCTGGATCTGATCGAGGAACTCGACGATGCGCTGGTATTGATCGACCGAGTCGACCCACACGCTCTTGAACTCCGGCCCCAGCACGTCACGAATCGTGCGCAGGACGAGGTCGAGGTCGTGATGGATCGCCGTCGGCGCCGATGATTTTTCCCCGCGGCGCTTGATGTGCTCCCACAGCTCGGTGAGATAGCGGAGGTCGGCGGAGAACTCCTCTTCGCCGCGCCCTTCGCCCGCGGTGCGCACGATGAAGCCGCCGTGATTGCCGTGGCGGATGCGGTCGAGGATCTCTTTGAGCCGCGCGCGCTCGGTTTCGTCTTCGATGCGCCGCGAAACGCCGATGTGATTGACGGTCGGCATGTAGACGAGGAAGCGTCCCGGCAGGGTGATGTGGCTGGTGATGCGCGCGCCTTTGCCGGCGATGGTGTCCTTCGACACCTGCACGACGATCTCCTGTCCTTCGCGCAACAGATCCGCGATGGAGGCCTCGGCGCGATGCGACTGGGAGACGTCGTCGAGGTGCAGCTCGTCCGTCGTTTCGCTTTCGTACTCCTCGAGGTCCTCGATGACGTCGGAGACGTAGAGGAATGCGTCGCGCTCCAGGCCGAGGTCGACGAAGGCGGACTGCATGCCCGGAAGAACCTTCGTGACGCGGCCTTTGTAGATGTTGCCGACGATGGTGCGATGCCGCGTGCGCTCGACCCAGAGCTCGACGACCTGTCCCTCGTCGAGCACCGCGATGCGCGACTCGTGTCGCGTCGCATTGATCACGATCTCGCGCGACATGCGGAGCGGATTGTAGACTGCGCGCCGATGCCGCCGACGATCTACTTTTCGGGCTCGATCACCGGCGGCCGCGCGGACGTCGCGCTGTACCGCCGCATCGTCGACGCGCTGGAAGCGGACGGCTTTCGCGTCCTGGCCGGCTCGGTGGCGGCGGAGCAGGTGAGCGACGGCGGCGATGCGCTCGAGCCGTGCTTCATCTTCGACCGCGACATCGGCTGGATCGAGGAGGCGGATGTGCTCGTCGCGGAGGTGTCGACGCCGTCGCTGGGCGTCGGCTACGAGATCGCCGCCGCGCGCTATCGCTACGGCATCCCGGTGATTTGCCTCTATCGCCCGGCGTACACGAAGCGCTGCAGCGCGATGATTTCGGGCGACCGCGAAATCGAGTTGATCGAGTACGACGAGGTGGATAGGATGCTCCCGCGCCTCCGGGAATCGCTGCGCAGGGAGCGTGGTTCTAGGGCGCGCCTGCCAAGTACTCCGGCATAGCTCAGTTGGTAGAGCAGCGGACTGTTAATCCGCGGGTCGTAGGTTCGAGTCCTACTGCCGGAGCCAGGGCGGCACACGCGCCGCCAACACCTCACCCCTGCGACACCTGTAACTGCACCGTCGCCATCGTGACGACATTCTCGAAATTCCCCCACGTGTCCGCGCAGCGCACGCCGAACTTGATCGAGCTCCCTTTCGGTTTCGCGGCGGCGATCCAGAATGCGGGACAGAAGGCGCGGCCGATCCACGTGCCGTCCTGATAGATGTCGTAGTGGCGGATGGCGACGCCGGCAGGCGGCTGCCAGGTGAGGTTGAGCGTGGCGGCGCCGGCATTCCACGTCACCTGTTCGCAGGCGAGCGCGGTGGCGTGCGTGATCGGCGGTGCCTGGCCGGCGAGCAGCTTCACTTCGCCGAGCGCGGTCCAGTCGAGATACGGCACCGGCTGATCAGGCGATGCGTCGGACGGCCACGCCGCGAGCAGCGTGATCGCGCGCACGGTCTTGCCGGCGTTTCCGAGAGCCAGCGTCACGTTCTTCCAATTGAACCTCGTCCCCGCCGCGCCGCTGCCCGTCACTTGCTTGGCCGTGCCGGGCACGTACGAGGCGAGAATGCCGCTGCCTATACTCTGGGACCTGCACGGCGAATCGGAGCTCGCCATCGCCACGACTGCCGTGCCGTCGTCGAAGACCACCGCGATGGCGACGTCCGGCGCAGTCTTTGCCGGAGCGCCGTTCGCCAGCAGCGAGCGCGTATAGGTGAACGACAGCGTCGCGTTCGCGGGCAGCACGAGATCCGCGACGAACAACTCGTAGGCGGCGAACGCGCCCTGCGCCGGATCGCCGGCGATCTTCAGGCATGAGCCGCCGTCGAACGGACAGGCGTTCGACAACTCGATGCTGCACGCCTGCGCCGATCCGGCCGCGAGCGTCCAGCGCGACGACGGGAGGATGTCCTGCTGGCTCATGTTGCACCACGGATACGACCAGTGCGGGTTCGAGATCGCGCCGGCGATGCAGAACTGGTTGCCGAAACCCTGATCGAAATGCGTGACGAACGGCAGCGATCGCACCGCGGGACGCGGCGGGATGACGTTGGTGATGCCGGCCCACAACACCGCATCGCCTTCCGGATACGGGACTCCGTTCAGCGGCGTATTCGCGTTCTGCCACGTCCACGCGGGACAGAACATGCCTACCGACGTACCGGCCCGTTCCGCGCCGGCCAGCGCAACCCAGCTTTGAAAGCCGGACGACGGGCTGCGCCGTCCGTAGCAATCGACGGGCGTGTAGACGTCGAGCGGCGAAGCGCCTTTGCTTTGCGCGAATGCGGCCGATCTCTCGGGCCCCGGCCTCCCGCCGACGGTCCACCAGAAGTTCGGAAAGATCGCGTCGCAGACTTCGAAGAACGGCCAGTTGTTGTCGTTCAACTCGTTCTGGTAGCCGACGGAACCGCCCGGCAGGAGCGCGTCGTACCAGACGACGAGTGAATTCGGGATCGCGGCGTGAATCGCCTTCTTCAGCTCCGCGAGAAACAGGATCAACTGCCGCGCGACGTCAGCGCCGGGCGACTTCTCGACGTTGAAAAACCAGCCGTCGAAACCATACGCCTGCGCCACCTCGACCATCTTCGCCACGCCCTGATCGCCGCTGTCCGCCAGCTTGCCGACGTCCGCGACGTCCCGGGCGAAGAACGTTCCCAGCACCGGGACGCCGTTGCGGTGGCCGGCATTGATCCATCCCGGAGGCGGCGTGGTGAAGCAGACACTCCCGCCGAAGAACGTGAAGACGTCCACCGATTGCCAGTAGCCGAGGGTGTAGTTCGTGCGGTCGGCCGTTCCCTGCGGCGGATACGGAGCG
>DATFHJ010000429.1:0-34609 GCA_035248585.1 Thermoanaerobaculia bacterium | reverse complement strand
TCTCGCCTTCGCGCTCCGTGCGCACCATGTCGATCGCGCTGTCGACGAGGTCGCGTACCATGCCCTCTACGTCACGCCCGACGTACCCGACCTCGGTGAATTTCGACGCCTCGACCTTGACGAACGGCGCGCCGGCGAGCTTGGCGAGGCGGCGCGCGATCTCCGTTTTTCCGACGCCGGTCGGGCCGATCATGATGATGTTCTTCGGGGCGACTTCGTCGCGCAGCTCGGCGGGGAGCTGCTGCCGCCGCCAGCGGTTGCGCAGCGCGATCGCCACCGCGCGCTTGGCCGCGCGCTGGCCGACGATGTACTTGTCGAGCTCGCGCACGATTTCCTTCGGAGTGAGGCGTTCGGTGTTGAGCGGCGCGGTTTCGTCGGTTTGTGCGGGGAGGTGGATGACCATCAGAGACTCTCGACCGTGATGTTGTCGTTCGTGTAGATGCAGATTTGCGACGCGATGCGCAGCGACTCCTCGGCGATCTGCGGGGCCGTCAGCTGCGTGTGCGAGATCAGTGCGCGCGCGGCCGCGAGCGCGAACGGTCCGCCGGAGCCGATCGCGAGAATGCCGTCATCGGGCTGGATCAGATCGCCGGTGCCGGAGATGAGATAGGCGCGCTCGTTGTTGGCGACGATGAGGAAGGCCTGCAGCTGGCGCAGGTACTTGTCCATCCGCCAGTCCTTCGCCAGCTCGACGACCGAGCGCTCCATGTTGCCGCGGTACTCCTCGAGCTTCCCTTCGAAGCGCGAGAAGAGCGCGAAGGCGTCGGCGGCGGAGCCGGCGAAGCCGGCCAGGATCTTGTCGTGATAGAGCCGGCGCACTTTCGCCGCGCCGTGCTTCATCACCGTGTTGCCGACCGTCACCTGCCCGTCGCCGGCCATCGCCACCTGGCCGTCCCGGCGCACGCAGACAACGGTGGTGGCGCGGATGATGATCTCGTCCATAACGGCGCGGATCGTATCAAAGCGAAGGAAACTCGGCCGGTGGCGGAGCGGTGATGTTTCCGAGGGAAGCGTGCTCGAGCTGCCAGGCGTGTAGAAGCATGCGCGGCGCGGCGATCGTGGATCCGTAGCGGCGGTCGCCTACGACCGGCCGCTCGATCGACTTCAGATGAATGCGGATCTGATGCGTGCGGCCGGTGCGGATTTCGGCGGAGACGAGCGTCGTTTCGCCGAGGCTCTTGAGCGGGCGGATGATCGTGTGCGCGTCCTTGCCGCCGACCGGCGACTCGATCGTCGTCACGTGATCGATCGCTCCCTCGATCACGGCGAGATAGATCTTGTGCACTTCGCGCGAGGCAAAGAGCTCGGACAGCCGCGCCGCCGCTTTTCGTGTCCGCGCGAACACGACCACGCCGCTGGTCTGCGTGTCGATGCGATGGATGACATAGATCTCGCGATACTTCACGCGCAGCAGCTCTTCGAGTGAGCGCTGCTGGCGGTCGCGCATCGGCTGCGTGGCCAGCCCCGACGGCTTGTTCACCGCGACCCAATCGCGCTCTTCGCGCAGGATCTCCAGCTCCGGCAGCTCCTCGACGATGGTGATGCGGTCGCCCTCCGCGACTTCGCGTGAAGCAACCGCGACCGGACGATCGTTGACGAGCACGCGCCATTGCGAGATCAGCTCGCGCGCCTTGCGGCGCGAGATCTCCGGGTAGCGTTGCGCGATGGCTTGATCGAGACGCATGGAAACTTGTTAACCGTGAATCCGTACTGATCGTTGAAAAGCCATGAAGTATCTCGCATTCCTCCTTCTCCTGATTCCGGCCGCGGCGAACGCGGACTCGAAGATCGTCCGCTTTTCGATGGGCGGCGACATCGAGGTGGACGACGCGCGCCAGGGCGCCTCGCTCCGCACGATGGGCGGCGACATCCGCATCGACCGCGCGGGCGGCAAGGTGACGGCGAAGACGATGGGAGGGAACATCTACGTCGATCGCCTGGAGGGATCGCTCGACGCCGGCACGATGGGCGGCAACGTGGAAGTGGAAGTGTTCGGCGCCGGCGCCGGCCGCAACATCGAGATCACGTCGATGGGCGGCTCGATCGAGCTCACGCTGCCGAAGGACCTCGCGGCGGACTTCGAAGTCGTGCTGGAGCAGGATGCGAACGATCCGCCGAACAAGATCATCAGCGACTTTCCGCTGAACATGCGCCAGTCGACGAAGCGCCGCTGGTTCCGGAAGGTGAACGTGGTGACGGCCAGCGGGAGGAACGGATCGGGTGGCACCCGCGTTCGTCTCTGGACCGCGGGTGCCGACATCACGATTCGGAAGCGTTGAGACGCGCTGCGCGCGTATCAGCGTCCCGAGCGAAGCGAAGGATCTGGTTGGGCGGGTCTTAATACCCCCACCCAGACCCTTCGCCGTCTTTGCGGCTCAGGGTGACGCGTCTTCGCGCGTCACTTTCTGACCATCCGTTCCGGCTTCGCCGGGGTCGCGGACTCGCCGCCCTCGATCACGGTCAGCTCAGGGCCGCCAATGCCGAGGAACTTGCGGACTTTCTGCTCGATCTCGCTGCCGAGATCGCTGTTCTCCTTGATGAACAGCTTCGCGTTCTCGCGACCCTGTCCGAGGCGCACATCGCCGTAGGAGAACCAGGAGCCCGACTTCTCGATGAGCTTGTTCTCGAGACCGATGTCGAGGAGCTCGCCGGTCTTGGAGATGCCCTCGCCGTAGCCGACGTCGAACTCCGCCTGCCGGAACGGTGCGGCGACTTTGTTCTTGACCACCTTCACCTTCACCCGCGAGCCGACGACTTCTTCGCCTTCCTTGATCTGGTTGGTGCGGCGGATGTCGAGGCGGACCGAGGAGTAGAACTTCAGGGCCCGGCCGCCGGTGGTCGTTTCGGGGTTGCCGAACATGACACCAATTTTCTCGCGAATTTGGTTGATGAAAATGAGACACGTTTTAGATTTCGAAACGACGCCGGTTAATTTGCGCAGTGCCTGCGACATTAATCGTGCCTGTAAACCCATCTGATGTTCGCCCATCTCGCCTTCGAGCTCCGCGCGCGGCACGAGCGCGGCCACGGAATCGATGACGATGACGTCGATGGCTGCCGAGCGCACCAGCACTTCGGCGATCTCCAGCGCCTGCTCGCCCGAGTCGGGCTGCGAGACGAGGAGGTTGTCGATGTCGACGCCGAGCTTCTTCGCGTACTCGGCGTCGAGGGCGTGCTCGGCGTCGATGAACGCGGCCAATCCGCCGACTTTCTGCGCCTCGGCGATGATGTGCAGCGAGAGCGTCGTTTTACCGGACGATTCCGGGCCGAAGATCTCGACGATGCGGCCGCGCGGGACACCGCCGATGCCGAGGGCGGCATCGACGCCGATCGAGCCCGTCGAGATCGAGCTGATGGCGGCGAACTCTTTCGCGCCGAGACGCATGATCGAGCCTTTGCCGAACTGGCGCTCAATCTGCGTCAGGGCGGTTTCGGCGGCTTTCAGTTTGTCGTTGGGGACATTAGCCATGAGCCTGCTCCTTCATATTTTTCGATTTCCCAGGAAGCAAGTTCGCCGAGGAGCGGCGCGGGAAAAAGGTCGTGCGGACGGACATTCGTGTGGTGACGCGAGTGTAGACGGTGGCTATCGTCGAAGCAAGAAATCGCACATTTTCGTATGAATTTTGCGTGCAATCTCTACAACAGGGAGAATGATGGGATGCGTTCCCGCTTTCCGCTGATTCTGCTGCTGGTCCTCTTCGGCTGTGCCCTGACGCCCGTGAAGCGGCCGTGGAAGGCCGAGCTCACTACAGGCGGTGGATTCACCGGCCAGGGAACGGGCTCGATCACGCTCGATTCCGGCGGCGCGATTCACGTGACGACGCCATTCCGCGGCGCATGTGAGGCGCGCGCGTCCGCAAAAGAGCTGGCCCGATTCGAAGCACTCCTCGGCAACGCGCGGCCGCAGAAATGGCGCGACTCGTACATGCCGAAGAACCGCTGCTGCGACCGCGTGGACTTTCACCTCACGCTGACGATCGCCGAGCAGAGCTGGACGGCGGAGTGGATGCCGCCGGAGCCGATGCCGAAGGATTTGTCGGCCATCGGTGACGAGTTGATGAGGATGATGCAAGCGCGCTCGTGCAAGGGCTAGAATGCGCGCTCTCATGCGCGTCCGTATTTCTGTCCTTCTTCTGTTCATGCTTGCCGTCGCCGCTGTCGCCGGCGCCCAGCTGGAGTCGGATCCGGCGTACGGACTGAGCTCCGATTTTCGGACCTGGCTGAACGCGAACGGCTACGGGTCGTACGATTTCATCCGCGCGGATGTGCCGGGCGGGAGCTACGGCGGGCGCGCCTTCGCGGGACAGGCGGTCGTGAACCAGCCGGTGATTTTCATTCACGGCAACTCCGACTCCGCGCTCGGCACCGGCTCGTCCGCGTTCACCGGTTTTCGGGCGAGCATCGAGTACTTCAAATCGCAGGGCTACACCTCGGCCGAGCTGTACGCGACGACGTGGGGTCCCGCGAACGCCGCATTTTCGTCGCAGCAATATCACTCGAAGGCGAACCTCACGCGGCTGCGCGCATTCGTGAACGCGGTCAAGGCGTACACCGGCGCGGCGAAGGTCGACATCGTGACGCACTCGATGGGCGTGACGCTGATGCGCAAGGTGGTGAAGGGCGGCGCGGCCAACGACTCCCTGGCCGGCGGCAGCTACAACCTCGGCAGTGCGCTCACGTCTTCGGTCGACGCGTTCGTCGGCATCGCCGGCGCGAATCGCGGCCTCGTCGCCTGCTACGTCAGCGGGCCGACGACGCCGACCTGCGGCTCGACGAACGGCTTTTATCCCGGCTATCTCGTCGGCGGATTCGGACCGTACGGCGTGTCGTCATTCCTCGTCGATCTCGCATCATCCAGTCATTACGAAGGCTCGTTCGTCTACTCGATCTGGTCGAGCGCGGACGAAGTGATCGGCTACGGCACGATCGTGTACGGCGAATCGACGTGCCGCATCCCGGCGCAGAACGGCGAGAAGACGTTCAGCGGCTATCCGTACGGCCATATCGGATCGAAGGATCAGACGGGGTATACCCAGCTGCGGATGGTGAAGTTCCACTCCACGAGTTAGTGCAACCCCACGCTCGATCCGACCCAGGTGAACTGTTTGTTGAAGTCGACGCCGAGCATCTTTCCGCGGGAGAGGCGGATGAGGTTCTGCGAGAGGATCGGCTTCGCCTCGCCGTCGGGGCGCAGGAACATCATGCGGATCTCGATCTTCACACCGCCGCCGTCCGCGGCCTGAAGCGCGGGCTCGTATTCGATCTTCTCCTGCAGGCACCAGCCGTGGCGCTCGTTTTCCGGAATGGCCTCCACGTCCGCGCGCGTGGGCTCGACGTTCACGCCGCCGCCGGCGAAGGAGAAGAGCGGCTTGAGGACGTAGCGCGTGAGATCGTCGGGGATGGCCTCGAGGTCGGAGACGAACGTCGCGCGCGGCACGGACTCGTGGCGCAGGAACGGGAGTGAGTATTTCGACCAGACCCAGTACCAGTTCGGATGCGGCGCCCATTCGACGTCCAGCTCGTCGCGGTAGTCGAACGGCAGCTCGACGCCCTTGCTGATCAGCTCATCGAAGACGACGCGGTTGTAGATGCGTTTGACGCGCGTCGATCCGCGGAACAATTGATTGCCGCGCTTCGTGAGCGTCGTCGGATCGACGGCGTCGACGTCGAAGAGGAGCTTCGTCGCGGCGAAGTCGGGATAGGTCTTCTGCCGCGGCGGATCGAGATCCATGAGGATGACTTCGGCCGGATCGTGATCGCCCACGATCGTGCGTCGCGCGAGCTCGAGGAACGACGCGCGGTCATAGCCGGAGAACCAGCACGACCACTCGCGATCCAAGCCTCGCATCGTCTGCAACGTGGCGTTCCAGGCGTCGCGCTGGACGATCTGCATCGACGTCAGCGACGGGAAGCCTTGCAGCTCGATCAGCTTCGGCACGAGCGTGCCGTCAGGATCGCGGACGACGGCGAAGTCGACCTGCGAAAGATTCGGCAGCGCGTCCATTCCGGGCGTGTTCCAGCGCTCCGGAATCGCGGCTTTCATCTTCGCAATGAGCGCGGGATCGGAGAGCTGATCGATGATCGCCTGCGCGCTCGTGGTGGCCCGGCGCAGAAAATCGTCCGGCAGAAAGACCGGCGACTCCGCGAGGCGGAACTCGAACTCGCAGCCGGTGCGGCGCGCGAGATCGGCTTTGTAGTTTTCGTAGAGCGCGGGCGTGAACTGCTCGTTGAACAGCGCGCGGTAGCGGGCATCCATTTCGAGGCAGAGCTTACTGCACCTCCTGGATTATCCTTCGGCGAATGCAGTGCGTTGGGCGGCCCGGATGACACGCGACACCGGCAGAGTCGCGGCGCTGCTTTTTTTCTCCGGGATGTGCGCTCTCGTGTACCAGACGGTCTGGTTGCGCCAGCTGCGCCTCATCTTCGGAGCGTCCACGTTCGCCACCGGCGCCGTGCTGGCGATCTTCATGGCCGGCTTGGGAATCGGCAGCGCGCGTCTGGGCAAGCTCGCCGACCGCAAGGAACGGCCGCTCCGCTACTACGCGCAGCTCGAGCTGTTCATCGCGCTTGCCGCTGCAGTCTCTCCGCTGCTTTTGCTCCTCTGCGCGAAGATCTACTTCGCCAGTGGCGGCTCTCTCCGCCTCGGCCTCTTCGGCGCGACCGTACTTCGGCTGCTGCTGTCGGCGCTGATTCTCGGCCCGGCCACGGTGTTGATGGGTGGCACGTTGCCGGCGGCGGCGCGTGCGGTCGAGACGCACGACGATCCCGGGCGCCGCATCGTGGCGATGATCTACGGCGCGAACACGTTAGGCGCCGTCGCCGGCACGCTGCTCTCCACGTTCGTGCTGCTCGAGCGATTCGGCAATCGCGCGACGCTGTTCATGGCCGTCGCCGCGAATCTCGTCGTCGCACTCATCGCACGGGCCATGAGCGGAAATCCCGTCGCGTCGCAGACTGCCGATACGCCGGAGACGGCCGAGGCGAGCGCGCCGCGGCGATTCATTTACGCCGCATCGGCGATCGCCGGCTTCGCGTTCCTCTTGATGGAGCTGGTGTGGTACCGGATGCTCTCGCCGATTCTCGGCGGGACGACGTACATGTTCGGGCTGGTGCTCGCGGTTGCACTCGCGGGGATCGGAATCGGCGGCGCGGCCTATGCGCTGCTCCGGCCTCGCCGCGTCACCATTCTTCAATTCGCGCTCACCTGCACGCTGGAGGGATTGGCGATGGCGATTCCCTTCGCGCTCGGGGATCGCATCGCGATTCTGGCGAACGGGCTGCGCACGCTCGGGCCGCTCGGCTTCCACGGATCGGTCAGCGCGTGGCTGATCGTCACCGGGATCGTGGTCTTCCCGGCGGCCGTCGTTTCCGGCATTCAGTTTCCGCTGCTCGTGGCGCTCCTCGGACGCGGCCGCGACGACGTGGGCAAACAGATCGGCAGCGCCTACGCGTGGAACACGGCGGGCGCGATCGCGGGATCGCTGTGCGGCGGCTTCGGCGTGATGCCACTCCTCAGCGCTCCCGGAACGTGGAGGTTTTCGATCGCGCTGCTGACGGCGCTCGGCCTCGGCGCAACGGCGCTGGCCATGCGCGAGCGGCCGAGGATCGGGGGCGCGTTCACGGCGCTCGTGGGAGCGGCGGCGCTGATCTGCATCGCCACGACGGGACCGACCGCCGTGTGGCGGCACTCCGGCATCGGCGCCGCACGCGCGCAGCAGCCGGTGACCCGAAATGAGCTGCAGCGTTGGATCAATGACAACCGGCGTACGGTGCTGTGGGAGCGCGACGGTCGCGAGTCGAGCGTGGCCCTGGTCGCCATCAGCGACGTCACGTTCATCATCAACGGCAAGAGCGACGGCTCGGCGCGCGGCGACGCCGGAACGCAGGTCATGCAGGGCCTCATCCCGTCCGCGATTCATCCGAATCCACGCTCGGCGCTCGTCGTCGGCCTCGGCACGGGATCGAGTGCCGGCTGGCTCGGGCTGATTCCCACCATCACGCGCGTCGACGCCGTCGAGCTGGAACCGGTCGTATTGGACGTCGCCCGCGCCTGCACCGCCGTCAACGGGAACGTGCTGGCGAATCCGAAAGTGCACGTCACGATCGCGGACGCCCGCGAAGTGTTGCTCACGACCGATCGCCGCTACGACGTCATCACCTCCGAGCCGTCGAATCCGTATCGCGCCGGAATCGCCAGTCTCTTCACCGCCGAGTTTTACGAAGCGGTGCGGGGCCGTCTGAACGCCGGCGGCATCTTCGCGCAATGGGTGCAGTCGTACGCCGTGCATCGCGACACGATCCGCACGATCTACGCGACGCTCGGCTCCGTCTTCCCGAATGTCCAGACATGGTGGACGTCCGAAGGCGACCTGCTGCTCGTCGCCTCCGCGACGCCGCTGACGGTGGACTCCGAACAACTGCGCGCGCGTTTGCGCCAGGAACCGTTCCGTTCGGCGGCAGTGAATACGTGGCGCGTCGCATCCGCCGAAGGATTCCTCGCGCACATGATCGCGAACGAGAACTTCGCGCGGCTCGCGGCCAAGCAGGCGCCGGAGCTGAATACCGACGACGTGACGGTGATCGAGTTCGGGTTCGCGCGCAGTGTCGGTGCGGGAGCGAACCTGCACCGGCAGATCGTCAGCGACGCGAAGCGGATCGGCGCGACGCATCCGCAGAACGTGCGCGGCACGATCGATTGGACGAGCGTCGAAAGAGAACGGCCCTGGGCTCGTTCGCCCGACGCGCCGGCGCAGAGACAGCCCGTCGAAGCAGACCTGCTCCTGGCGGCGCTCCTCTCCCAACAGGCGCGCTACGACGACGCGACGGCGCAGCTCGTGCGCGCGTTCGAAGGCTATCGGCGCACTCCGTGGCCGCAGCCGGAGCTGATGGCGTCCGCGTTTCCGCTGGCCCTCGAGCTCGCGCGGCGGAATCCGAAAAACGCGCGCATGCTCGATGATGCGCTTTCGCAACCGTTCGCGGCGATGCAGCACGAAAACAGCCGGGTGTTCGACCGAGTGCTGATCGCGTCGATGTTCGAGCCGTGCGGACCGCGCGTGCTCGCGGCGCTTCGCGCGCTCGAGCCCCATCCCATCTGGCACCCGCAGATCCTGATGATCCGGGCGAACTGCTACAACGCCGCCGCGCCGGAGCTCGCGCCCAAAGCGTGGGACGAGCTGCAGCAATTCATGGATGCGGAAGAAGGCCCGGTAGTCGCGCCTACTTCTTCTTCAACTCGGTGAGCACGAGCTTCGCCACGGCCTTGAGCGTGTCGAAGACGCCCGTGCCGTTCATGGCCACCGCTTCGAACGTCGGCTCGCCCTTGAAGTTCAGCTGGCGATACATCTCATCGGGCGGCAGCGCCGTGGGCAGGTCGCGCTTATTGAACTGCAGGACGTACGGAACCGTCTTGAGCTCGTAGCCCTGCTCTTTGAGGTTCTTGTCGAGATTCTGCAGCGACTCGACGTTTGCCTCCATGCGCGCTTCCTGCGAGTCGGCGACGAAGACGACGCCGTCGACGCCTTTCAGGATCAGCTTGCGCGAGGCGTCGTAGAAGACCTGGCCGGGGACGGTATAGAGGTGAAAGCGGGTCTTGAATCCGCGGACCGTGCCGAGGTCCAGGGGCAGGAAGTCGAAGAAAAGGGTGCGGTCGGTCTCGGTGGCGAGCGAAATCAGCTTGCCCTTCGCCTGCGGGTTGGTCTTGTCGTAGATCCACTGCAGGTTCGTGGTTTTGCCGCACAGACCGGGACCGTAGTACACGATCTTGCAGTTGATCTCGCGCGCGGCGTAGTTGATGAACGTCATGGACTATTCGCTGAACAGGCTGTCGATGTCCTCGTCCGTGATCTCAGCGAACGGCGAGTCGAAGCGGTTCGACATCGAGCCGCGCTCCGCCTCGGCTTTTTTCAGAAGCTGCTCGAACGTCCGCTCCAGCTCCTGCGAGGCCTTCTTCACGCGCAGCCGCACCAGGCCGAGGGAGGACTTCTCGTCGAAAATCACCACGAGAATGACGCGTTGCGCGACGAGGGAGATGTGGATGTTGTCCTTCTCCCCCTCGTGAAAGAGGATCGAGAACTCTTTTTCGCCGATCAGTTTCGCCAGGCCGTCGGTCGCGGCGACGTTGCCCGCGGTGAGCGAGGCGAGCGAAGTGGCGTCGACGCCGCGCATGTCGCCCTGCGCGGCGATCTGCTGGCCGTTCTTGTCGACCAGGAAGACGATTTTCGAGTTGGAGTCGACCTGCAGACGATGAAGCGTATCGTTGATCTGCTGGTACTCCTCCTCGTACATCACGAGATCAGGAGCGGCCATGGGATGGGTATGTATAGCACACGTCAGATGTCTCTGCGCCCTTCCAGCGCCTTCGACATCGTCACTTGATCGGCGTATTCGAGATCGCCGCCGACGGGGAGGCCGAACGCGAGCCGCGTCGTGCGGACGTTCAGCGGCTTCAGTTGCTGCGCGATGTAGAGCGCCGTGGCCTCGCCTTCGACGTTCGGATTCGTGGCGATGATGACTTCGCGGATGTCGTTCGCCTGCACGCGCTTCACGAGCCCCGCGACGTCGATGTCCTGCGGGCCGATGCCTTTGAGCGGCGAGAGCGCGCCTAACAGGACGTGGTAGATGCCTTTGAAGTCGCGCGTCGACTCGATCGTCTGGATGTTGAAGGCTTCCTCGACGACGCAGATGACAGCCGGGTCGCGGCGCGGATCATTGCAGAGCGCGCACGGCTCGACGTCCGTCATGTTGTTGCAGACGGAGCAGCGGAAGATTTTCGATTTGACCTCGAGGATCGCCGCCGCCAGCGCTTCCGCTTCGCCCGCGGGACGCTTGAGGATGTGATACGCGAGCCGCGCCGCGGACTTGCCGCCGACGCCGGGGAGCTTCGTCAGTTCGTTGATGAGGTTCGCGAGCGGCGGTGCAGTCATTGATGTCGCCTAGAACGACGACTAGAAACCGGGAATCTTCATCCCGCCGGTCATCGAGCCGAGCGAGGAGTTCATCTCCTCATCGACTTTGCGCGCGGCTTCATTGACCGCGGCTTTGACGAGGTCCTGGAGCATCTCGACGTCATTCGGGTCGACGGCTTCTTTGTCGATGGTGATGGAGAGGAGCTCTTTGTTGCCCGACATCTCGGCCTTGACCATCCCGCCGCCGGCCGTACCTTCGACGCGGATGGAGGACATCTGGCGCTGCATCTGCTCCTGCATCTGCTGCGCTTGTTTCATCAGTTGTTTGATGTTCATCGTTTCTCCTTGAGCAGCTCACCGCCGAGGTGTTTTTGAAAGGACTGGAGGACGGGATCATCGCGCAGCGGCGACGGTTTGTCTTCCGCTCTCCGCCCCGGCTTTTCGCTTTCTGTTTCAATCGAGATTTCGACGGCCGTGCCATACACGTCGGCCGCAAGCTGCTCGAGTGACTTGCGCTCGTCGATGAGCGGTTGCGCGCGATCGCGGTCATCGAACGTCCAGACGATGCGGTTGCCTTCCTTGACGAACGACTTTGCCGCGGCGGCGTAGCCGGCGAGGAGGGGGCGTGTTTTCTGGAGGCGGGTGAGGAAGTCGTCGGAGCTCGCGCTTGTCTGTGGAGCGGCGGGCTTTAGCCCGCCGGTTTCTTTTTTCGGCGAGCTAAAGCCCGCCGCTCCACTACTTAGCGCTTCTTCGACGGCTTTGAGGCGAGGAAACGTTGCAGCTTTCAACAATGCGATTTCTACAGCGAGCCGCTGATGCTCGGCGCGATTCACGGTCTCGTCGTCGCGCAACAGCAAGTTCGCAATGCGCAGCAGTTCCGTGTACGAGAGCTTCTTCGTCACCGAACGCAGAATCGCGAGATCCTCGGGCGACGCGGAGAGCATGGCTTCGTTCGCGCCGCCGGCGAGCAGCAGCAGGTTGCGGACGAAGTTCAGGAGATCGCGATAGAGCATCTTGAAATCGCGTCCGCTGTCGGAGGCTTCCTGCAGCGCTTCGAGGATGGCGGCGTGATTTCCTTCGGAGATGTGGGTGATGAGGCGGGCGAAGGAGTTGGTGTCGGAGAGGCCGAGGACGACGGAGACATCGTCGGCGGTGACTTTGCGTCCGCTGAAGGCGATGACCTGATCGAGGAGCGAGAGCGAATCGCGCACGCTCCCTTCGCCGCGGCGCGCGACGATCTCCAGCGCCGCGCGGTCGGCGTCGATGCCTTCGGCTTTGCAGATCTGCGCGAGGCGGCCGATGAGGTCTTCGAGCGTGATCTTGCGCAGTTGGTTGCGCTGCACGCGCGAGATGATCGTGGCCGGAACCTTCTGCATCTCCGTCGTGGCGAACATGAAGATCACGTGCGGCGGCGGCTCTTCGATCAGCTTGAGCAGCGCGTTCCACGCGGGCGCACTGAGCATGTGCGCTTCGTCGACGATGAAGATGCGGTAGCGGTCGCGCGCGGGCTGGAACTGCGTGACGTCGCGCAGCTCGCGGATGTTGTCGACGCCGGTGTAGGTCGCGGCGTCGATCTCTCTCACGTCGAGATCGATCCCCTCGGTGATCTCGCGGCAGATGGTGCAGGTATTGTCCGGCTCCGCGGCGGGACCGTGCTCGCAGTTGAGCGCCTTGGCGAGGATGCGGGCAAGGGTCGTTTTGCCGACGCCGCGGACTCCGGCGAAGAGATAGGCGTGATGGATGCGGCCGTCTTTGATCGCGTTCTGCAGCGTGCGGACGACGGTTTCCTGTCCGACGATGTCTGCAAAGGTCTGGGGACGATATTTGCGCGCGAGCGCCTGGTAGGACATTGCGGGCGAGAGTTTAACAGTCCCCCCGGAAGAGCCCAGGCCGGACTTTGTCACGCAGGGAAAGCACCTTATCGCTGCTTCCTTCCGGACCTGACGAGGTTCGGTGCGCCTGCTGCAAAGGACCCGGGCTCATCCCGGGGGACTGTCGTGAATCAGGCGGGAACTGGCGGAGAGAGTGGGATTCGAACCCACGGTACGCGATTAACGTACACACGCTTTCCAAGCGTGCGCCTTAAGCCACTCGGCCATCTCTCCGGGGACGAATGAATGCAGAATTCAGAATGCAGAATTTAGAATTGAGAATCGTTGACGTTAAACCGTTCTCAATTCTGCATTCTTAATTCTGCATTCTGCATTCATCTGTGCGCTGGCGGAGAGGGGGGGATTCGAACCCCCGATACCCGTCAAGGTATAACGGTTTTCGAGACCGCCGCATTCAGCCGCTCTGCCACCTCTCCGTTTTGTCGCGCCGCCGCAGTGTGCGGAAGAAATCCTGGAGCAATTGCCGCGCGCTCTCTTCCATCAATCCCGTCTCGACGGTCAATCGATGATTGAGCCGCGCGTCCTGCACGAGATTGCCGAGCGAGCCGCAGAAGCCCGCCTTCGGATCGAACGTCGCGAAGATCAATCGATCGACGCGAGCGTTCACGAGCGCACCCGCGCACATCGCGCACGGCTCGAGCGTCACCACCATCGTCGTCCCTTCGAGACGCCAATCGCCGATCTGCTTCGCCGCCTCGGCGATCGCGAGAAGCTCCGCGTGTCCGAGGGGATCGCCCGATTCGCGGCGATTGCGGCCGCGGCCGATGATGTTGCCATCGCGATCGACCACCACCGCGCCCACCGGAATCTCGCCTTCAGCCGCGGCCTGCGCCGCAAGCCCGAGGGCTTCTTCCATCCACTGCACCTGATTCATCTGTCAAAGAGTACGACGGCGGGCTGTCATGCCCGCCGTGAGATTGTGTTGCGTTGGTGCACCCAAGAGGACTCGAACCTCTAACCTTCTGATCCGTAGTCAGATGCTCTATCCAATTGAGCTATGGGTGCGAGCACGGAAACTTAACCGCCGTCGGAAAAGGTTCATTCCGCCCGGCGGCGGACGCGCATTGTACCGCCCCATTGCGGCACGTCAATTGCCGCAGTAGACTTGTGGCTCCTGGAGCTTTCAGCAGCAACGCTTTCACGGCCTCTACGGTTGGCTACTGCCTGACCCACCCTTCCCCAGCCAACCGTGGAGGCGTGATTTCTTCATGCGGAAAGAAGACTTCTTCGCTCGCACGATGCACACTCCCGACGATCCCGCGCGCGCCGAGCAGCGCGCCGCGCTTCGCGAGATGTCGCAGCATCTCCTTCCGCTGCATCGCGCGTTGATCGAGTCGGCGCGCGGCGACTACGCGGCCAACGTCGCGCCCGTCAACGGGCCCGGACATCTGCTGCAATTGCTCAACGAAGATCCGTTTTTCGCGTGGCTGAAGCCGCTGACGTCGCTCATCGTCGACATCGATGAAATGGCGCGCGTCGACTTCACCGCCGATGATTTCGCCGCCATCAGCGCGCGCGTCGATCAGCTCTTCGGCACGTCCGCCGACGCCGCGTTTTCCGACCAGTACGTTCCGGTGCTGCAGCGCGACGTAGACGTCGCCATCGCGCATGCGGCATTGCGGCAGATCCTGAGCCGCCGCCGTCCGTAAAGGCACTTTTACGCACCGCCCCTGAGGGGGAATTGCAGTAAAGTAGAACCACGTCCAAATGGAACTCTTTCCGTTCGACGACGACTATGTGCGTCGCCTGCGAGAAGGGGACCGCGAAACGGCGACGCATTTCGAGTCGTACTTTCGCGAGCTCCTTCTGATCAAGCTTCGTCGCAAGCTCGACTCGAAGCAGGCGATCGAAGACGTGCGTCAGGAAGTGTTCGCGCGCGTGTTCGCCAAGCTCGCCGAGCTCCAGGATCCGCGCAAGCTCGGCTCGTTCGTGAACTCGATCTGCAATCACGTGCTGATGGAGTGGTACCGGATGGAGTCGCGCTCCGATGCCTTCGCCGTCACCGAAGTCGATCAGGTGACGCAGTCGAACATCGAAGACGATCTCGTGACCGAGGAGACGAAGGCGCGGGTGCGGCGCGTCCTGGGACGGATGCCGGCCCGCGACGCGAACATCCTCAAGGCGCTGTTTCTCGAAGAGGGAACGAAAGAGGAGGTCTGCGGACGATTCGGCGTCGACCGCAAGTATCTGCGCGTCCTCCTGCATCGCGCCAAGGAACGTTTCCGCTCCGAGTTCCGGCGCAAGAGCGGGCGACTGCAAATCAATGAAACGTTTTTGAGCGATTCGTCACTATTGTCCTAGAGGGGCTGATGGATCACAGCGAAGCACAGCAGAATCACGCCGTCGAACGGTACCTTTTGAACGAGATGACCGGAGGCGAGCGTGATGGCTTCGAAGAGCATTACTTCGATTGCCGTCTCTGCGCCGAAGACGTGACGGATGGGGCAAAACTCGTTGCTGCGGGGCGGCGGGTGGCGCTCATTTCGCCGAACGTGGTTCCGATGCCTCGCCGCTGGACGGCCTGGTTGCCAACAGCGGCAGCGGCGGCGCTCGTCATCGTCGCCGTGGGAATCGGAGTGCCTCGCCGATCCAGCCCCTCTCTCGAGCTCGCTCAGGACTACGTGGTCGATTTCAGCGTCTCCCGCGGTCCCGGGTCAGAGCCGCTGACGATCACCCCGGAAAATCCGATCGTGTATGTGCGGATCCCGGAGGAGCCGGCGTTTCCGAGCTACAAGATCCAGATTCGTGATTCCGCGGGAAAAGAGGTCATGGCGGTCTCCGTGGATGCGGATCGGGCAAAAGAACAAATCCCTGTGCTGCCTCGTTCGTTGCCGACGGGCGGCTATGTGTTGGCGATCGAAGGTGTGCGCGATGGCAACCACACTGAGATCGACAAGAGAGAGTTAACGGTCCGATAGCAGAGAAAACTAGAGGAGGTAGCCATGGAATCCGTTTATTCGTTCAACGGCAGTGCCATCGGTCTCGGCGGCGTGCTGAGCTCCGGCGGCGTGAAGACGGTCATCCCGAGTCTGGCGTCGGTTGCCCTGGCACCGACGGGCGGCGAGGGATCGTCGGTCTGTGAGAATTACAACAATCACGGCATCTCGTTCACGCGGGCAGAGAGCCGCGTGTTCGGCACCGAGATCGGCGACGGCATCTACACGACGTACACCGACGTCTACGTCACCAATCTCAACATCTTCGATCGGCTGAAGATCGCGCTGATGAGCGCGACGATCTCGTCCACGCACAACTTGAAGTTGAACGAGTCTTCGTTCGACGTGCGCACGAGCTATCGCGGCGTGGCCGTGGATGATGAAGAGGTGGTGCCGGAGTACGACCTCGCGCTCTGCAGCGCCCCGACGTACGACGACGTGGTGCGGGCGGTGAAAGAAGACTTGAGGGGATACACGAAGCGCTGGAAGACGAATGCGAAGCTTCTGGAGACGTCGCTGAGCTCGGCCAATCCGATCCATGCCCTGGGCGGCTCGGTGGTGAAGGATCTGAAGGCGTCGGACAAGATCGCGAAGCATGCGAATCACTCGATCGTCGTTCCGGGCGTCGGCCGCGCGCATTTCGGAGAGTTCTTGTTCAAGCCGGGACGCCGGCGCGTGAATCTGCTGCGCCTCAGCGTCGGCAAGTTCGCGCTGGACCCGATCGACATCGATCCCAAGCCGCTCTCGCAGTCGCGACGCCGCGTCGCGCCCCAGCGGATGGTGCTGATGGATCTCAATGATGGCACCGGAGGTGTGGGCGGGATCACCGTCGGCTCCGTGGAGGGAAATGGGACTCCTCCGACCGGCTAGACACGCACCGGTGCTGCTGCTGGCAGTCCTGCTCTTCGGCGCAACAGCAGCGGCACCGACGGCCGAACAGGCGGCGCGCGATGCGCGCTCGGCTCTCGACCGCTCAAATCTGGACGAAGCGCGGCGCATCCTCGAGGATGCGCTGCGGCGTTTTGGGGCGAGCAACGACGAGACGATCTGGTTGCTGCGTGCCATGCGCGGTGAGGAGTTGCATGCGCGTGGCGAATATCTCGATGCACAAAAGGCGCTCGAACAGGAACCGCCAGCGGCATTGCGTCATCGTGAGCCGGCAGTGCGACGGTTGTGGACGCTCGGGAACTCGGCCATCAATCTCGGTGATTCGAAGGAAGCGGCAAGACTTCTGGAGCAGGCACACGCAATCGCCGTCGTGCATCAGCCGCAGATGCTTCCCGAGATTTACACCGCGCTCGCGATCAATGCGCCCGACGTCATCCGCGCGGGCAAGTTCTCCGATCGAGCAGTCGCCGCCGCCCGGCGATACGGAAAGCCGGGCTTTGAGGCACGAGCCCGGGCCGCGATGCAATACCAATTGGGCCGCGAAGGACGCTACTCGGATGCCATTCTGGTCGGCGAGACCGCACTCGAAACCGCCCAGTCTCTGAAAATGGCGAGCCTGGCCATGAAGACGGCCGGCAACCTCGGCTGGTCATACACCGAGATCGGCGACTACGAAACAGCGGCGGAGCTATTCGCGCTCGCCGACCGGACCGCTGCCCAGATGCGCGCCGAGACCGAGCGAGTGCCGTGGCTCACACAACTCGGGAATCTGCATGTACAGAAACACGACTGGACCGCCGCGGAACGTTCCTACCTCGACGCGCTGACGCGTGCCCGAAGCGCCAGGCACCCGCAACTCGGCTTCATCCTCGCGAATCTCGCCGTCGTCTCGATCGAAACGGGCCGTCTCGCGAATGCCCGCCGCTACAACGCGGAAGCGCTCGCACTGAAGAAGGATCGCGATTCCGTGCGGCGCTCATGGATCATCGACGCGCGCATTGCCAATGCCGCCGGAGACTCGAAGAGTGCCATTGCCATTCTGCAGCGTGTCGTCAACGACCCGGAATCAAAGAAGGCGACCCAGTGGGAAGCGAGCGGCCGTCTCGCCGAGGCCTTTGCGAAATCGAACCGCGTCGACGAAGCGGTCGCCCAATTTCGCGAGTCCATCAACACCGTGCGCGAGGCGCGCGCGGCGATCAACAATCGGGAGCTACGCCTCAGCTTCTTCAACATCACCGCCGACATCTTCAGCGCGTACATCGACTTTCTCATCGGCCAGCGGCGGATTGCAGGCGCGCTCGCGGCGACGGAAGTCATTCGCGTGGACGCGCTCAACGATGCATTGAACGAGAAGACCACGCTTCCCGCCATCGACGCGTGCGCGATCGCGAAGCAGCAGAACGCCACCATCCTCTCCTACTGGCTCGGGCCTCACCAGTCGTACGTCTGGAAGATCACGCCGAACGACATTCGCGTGGCGAAGCTGCAGTCCGACTCGAAGATCACGGCGAAGGTCGAGGCGTATCGCAAGAGTGTCACGAGCGCCCGCGGCACGTTGGCGCTCAGCGGCGCACAGGGGCAGCAGTTGTACGAGCTCCTCGGAAAGCCGCGCGGCTCGCGGGTCATCGTCATCCCCGACGGCTCGCTGTACTCGCTCAACTTCGAAACGCTCGTCGTTCCGTCGCCGCGGCCGCATTACTGGATCGAGGACGCGCTGATCTCCGTGGCCAGCTCCATCCGCGCGCTCGCGCGGCAGCCGCGCGCGAAGAATCGTCCCGCGGACTTGCTGCTGGTCGGCAACCCGCCGTCCGCGGGTCCGGAGTTTCCTCCACTTCCGAAAGCGGCCGACGAGATGCGGAGCATCGAGAAACATTTCCGCGCCCGCGCCAAGGTGCTCGAAGGAGCGGCGGCGACGCCGGCCGCGTATCAGAACGCATCGCCGCGGAAATTCGGCTACGTGCATTTCGTCGCGCACGGCACGGCCTCGCGCACGCGGCCGCTCGAGTCGGCGGTCATTCTCGCGGGCGGCAAACTGCTGGCGCGCGACGTCGTGAAGCAGCCCCTCGGCGCGCGGCTCGTCACCATCTCCAGTTGCCACGGCGCGGGAACGCGCGCGTACGCGGGCGAAGGCCTCGTCGGACTGGCGTGGGCTTTTCTGCACGCCGGCGCGTCGAGCGTCATCGCCGCGCTGTGGGAAGTGAACGACAGCGCCACGCCGCAGCTGATGGATCGCTTCTACGCGAAAACCGCCGCCGGCGCCGATCCCGCGGCCGCGTTGCGCGAGGCGAAGCTGTCCCTCTTGACCGCGCGCGGCGTACGCAGCTACGCGCGCTATTGGGCTCCGTTCGTCTATTACGAGTAAGGAAGGATTGGCGTCCCCGGCAGGATTCGAACCTGCGACCCACAGCTTAGAAGGCTGTTGCTCTATCCGACTGAGCTACGGGGACGGAGCGCGGAAGCCGCGCGGTTGGTCGGGGCGAGAGGATTCGAACCTCCGACCCCCTGCTCCCAAAGCAGGTGCGCTACCAGACTGCGCTACACCCCGACGCTTGCGGCCGTTTTCCAACAGGGCCTTGCCGCGGCCCATTCCGAATCAGACCGCGTGCGCGGTCGGAGCCTGGCCGGCCGTTCTGGGCGGCAGGGCAGCCATCCACTTCTTCCCTTCCGGCTTGTCGAGCACGAACTCGAACGCCGCGCCGTGCGAGCGGAGGCGCAACACCATGCAGTCGTCGTCGACCATCTTGCCGGTGGCCAGTTCGTCGCTGTACTCGACCTCGTCGATGCGATTGAGGTCGAACGACGCCTCGAGATCGGGATTCTCGTAGTAGAGCGAATCCGCCGCGAGCGACAGCGCGACCGGAATGCTCTCCATCCCTTCGACGTAGTCGGCGCGGCTCACCAGCTTCGAATTCGGCTGGCGCTTGGTCATCATCGCGCCGATCAAATCCTTCTGACGGACTTTGAGAAAGATCACCACCAGGACGGCCACGACGACGATACCGACGAGAGTAATAGTCCCTACATCCGGCATGCCTCATCTCCTTATTCGTGATCTTGCGTCTGAAAGCAATTTACGCCTTTTGTCACGAACAAACCAGCATGACCGTAAAATGGCAAGCGATGCCCCCGTCAAGACGGAAGACCCGTGCCGAACATTCGTCCGGAGGCGCCGTCATTTCCATTCGCGACGGCGTTCCCCATGTCGCGCTCATCGCCACGCGCAACCGCACACGCTGGGGATTGCCGAAAGGCGCGGTCTCCGAGGGAGAAACGTCGGAGGCGGCGGCGCTGCGGGAAGTGAGGGAAGAGACGGGAATCGAAGCGCGGATCGTGAAGCCGCTCGACACCATCGAGTACTTTTTCCGCGCCGGCGACACGCTCATTCAGAAGCGCGTCGACTTCTACCTGATGGAGTACGTCGCCGGCGAGCTCGAGCCGCAGCTCAGCGAAGTCGACGACGTGGAGTGGGTCGAGCTGAGCGCGGCGTTGCGGCGGGCGAGCTTCGACTCCGAGCGGAAGCTCCTCGAGATGGCGCTGCACGAGTCCGGGACTTCTTCGCAGCCTTCGCAGCCGTCCGCTTCTTCGTAGGTTTCGTCTCGCGCTCCAGCCGCGACGCGAGCGTCGGCACCTTTCGCGACGCCGCCTTCCGATTGCTGATCCAGACGTTCTCCGGCCCGATCTCTTCCACGAGCAGGTTCGACACCACCGATCGCGGCGCGACTTCCGTGACGTCGATCTTGTCGTTCGCGAACGGATCGCGATGCTTGAGCAGCAGCCACTCGTTCCCCTTGCCGCTCTCCCGGCCCTTGATCTTCACCAGCGCCCACTCGCCGAACATCTTCTTCCCGAACATCCGGAACGTCAGCTTCCCGCTTCTGACCGCTTTCACCGGATCATCGCCCGGCTCGATGAACTCCCACGTTCCCTCGTCCCAGATGATCACGTTGCCCGCGCCGTAGTTTCCGTCCGGAATCACGCCCTCGAACGACGCGTAGTCATACGGATGATCCTCCGTCATCATCGCCAGGCGCCGGACCGTCGGATCGTACGAAGGACCCTTCGGCACCGCCCACGACTTCAGCACGCCCTCCATCTCCAGGCGGAAGTCATAGTGCAGATGCGAGGCGCGATGTTTTTGAATGACGAAGATCGGCAGCTTCGCCTTCGCCTTCTTCTTGTTCTTGTCGCTCGCGGGCTCCGGCGTGTCGCCGAAGTCGCGCATCTGCTTGTACTTTTTCAGCAGGTCGGGCATGGACTACGACGCCTTTCGCTTCGCCGCCGGTTTTCTCGGCGCTTTCGCCGCCGCGCGTTTCGGACGCTTCGGCGCCTTCGCGTTGCCTTCGAGACTCCGCCGCAGCGCTTCCATGATATCGACGACCTCGGCCGGGCCGGTCTCTTCCGGCGACTCCGACACGATCGTCTCGCCTTCGGCCTTCGACTGAATGCGCTCCATCAGCCGCTCGCGATATTCATCCTTGTACGCCAGCGGATCGAACGACTCTTCCGACAGCTCGTTGATCAGCATCTCCGCGAGCGCGACTTCCTTGTCGCGCGGCTGCGATCCTTCTTCGACGTCGATCGCGCCGAAGTCGCGCACTTCATCGGCGTAATACATCGTGTGCAGCACGAGTCCGTTCTCGAACGGCCGCAGGATCACGAGGTGCTCGCGCCCGCCCGACACCCAGCGCGCGACCGCGACTTTGCCCTGCTTCTTCATCGCCTCGGCGAGCAGCTTGTACGTCTTGCCGCCGCCGGGGGACGGCCCGAGGTAGTACGCCTTTTCGAAGAAGACCGGATCGATCTCGTCGAGCGGCACGAACGCGGTGATCTCCAGCGCGCGGTTGTCGTCGCTCTCGAGCGCTTCGATCTCTTCGTCGCTGAACGTCACGTAGCGATTCTTCGCGATCGCGTAGCCGCGCATCATGTCGTCGTAGGTGATGGCTTCATCGTGTTGCGGACACCACCATTTGCGATTCACGCGCGAGCCGCAGTCCTTGTGCAGCAGATTGAAGCTCACGTCTTCCGATTTCGTGGCCGTGTAGAAGCGGACCGGGATGTTCACCAGCCCGAACGAGATCGTCGCGTTGCGCAGCGGGCGCAGAGCCATGAGTGCCTCCCGCCTCCAGATCGGTGCATGCCCCGTTCCACGCAGAAGTACCTTATTTCGTGTAGGTTACAATACTATCGGCGTCAATTTTGCAAACGAGGCGAACGGTAGCAAATGTCTCCGTCCATCCGAAGAATGCTCTGGGGGTCCTTTGCGGGCCTGGCCCTGCTCGTCGCGGCTGGTGTCGCGTTCACGATCACTGTGTTGCGAATGGTCCAGCGGCAGCAGTTCGAGGTCGTCCAGCAGTCGCGGCCGCTCATGGATGCCGTGCGCGACATGGATGAAGCCGAGGAGACGATGGCCTCGGCGTCGCGCGGCTACATCCTCAACGGCCAGACGGCGTTTCTGCAGCAGTACGGCGATGCGGCGCGCGCGTTCGACAAGGCCGATTCGCAGGCGGAGACGAACGCCGTCACCAAGGACGATCGCGATCAGGTCGCCGAGTTCAAGGCTTACCACCAGCAAGTCAAGACGTTGATGGATGAGCAGATCGCGCTCTACAAGGCGGACGAGGTCGGGAAAGCGAAAGACAAGATGCAGGAGGTCGCGGAGAAACGCCGCGGCGCACCTGATTTCGCCGGCCTGATCGTCGATCGCATTCGCGCGCGGCAGGGGCAAGCCGACGAGCGGATCGGCACGACGCGGCAGTGGCTGATGATGGCGGTCGTCTTCTTCGGCGTCGGCATCATCGTGGCGACCGGGATGGCGACGTGGCGCGTGGAGCAGACGCTGCGCGAGTCGATCTCACGGCAGGGGCGGCGCACGGAAGCGATCGTCGGCGGCATGGCCGACGGCATCATGCTCGTCGACGAAGAAGGGCGCAGCGTCTTCGTCAATCCCGCCGGCCAGCGCCTCCTCGGCAACGCCATCATCGGCGTTCCGATCTTCCGCCACTCCGACGTCTACAACCTTCGCGATGCCCACGGACGTCTGCTCGATCCCGGCGAGCTGCCGGCCGCGCAGGCGCTCTCCACCGGCAAGGCCGTGCAGGACGTCACGGTGCTGATCGGACGCGGCGAGGACAAGGTCGCGGTGTCGATGAGCGCGACGCCGCTGCATGAGGACGGCCGCATCACCAGCGTCATCGTGATGTTCCGCGACATCACCGAGCGCCGCGCGCTCGAGGCGCAGATGCAGTTGCAGGCCGAGCGCGCGCAGATCCTCGCCGACGCCGGCGCGTTCTTCTCCTCGAACATCGATCCGGCCTGGGTCACACAGGCGATCGCCGAGCGCGTGGCCGAAGTCCTCGGCGATTGGGCCGCGGTGATTCTGAAATCGGGCGACTCGAAAGAGCTCCGCGTCGCGGCGATCAATCATCGCGACATCGCTTCCCTCGGCATGGCCTGGTCGTACATCTATCGCCAGCCGCTCGTCGTCGGCGAAGGTCTCATCGGGCAGGTCGTGGCCACGAACTATCCTTCGCTCACGACGAATGTGCGGCCGTCGCTCGACGCTACGAATCCCGGCAGCATGTATCACGCCGCGCCGATGAAGCTGGCGTCGCTGCTGATCCTGCCGCTGCGCACGCGCCGCGAGATGATCGGCGCGCTCGTCATTGCCGCCAACGATCCCGACCGCGCCATGACGGACGACAAGCTGCCGCTCGCCGAAGTGCTCGCCGAGCGCGCCGCGCTGGCGATCGAAAACGCGAAGCTCTACACCGAACAGGTCGAGGCGCGGCGCAAGGTCGAAGATCTGTCGCGCCTGAAAGACGAGTTCCTTTCAATCGCCTCGCACGAGCTGCGGACGCCCGTCACCTCCATCAAGGGCTACACGCAGCTCGCGAAGATGCTGATCAAGGAAGGCGACCTGTCGACCTCCGAGGAGTACCTCGACATCGCGCTGGATCAGATCGACCGCATGTCACGTCTCATCCTCGAGCTGCTCGACGTGTCCCGCATCGAAACCGGACGCCTCGAGATCCGCCGCGAGGGAATTGCGTGGTCTCAGTTCGTGCGCGACGTCGTGCATCGCCATCACACCGCGGTCAGCGACCGCCGCTTCCACGTCAGCGTGCCGACGCACGGCAAGGTCGTCACCGGCGACCGCGACCGCCTCGAACAAGTGCTCGGCAATCTGCTCGAGAACGCGGTGAAGTATTCGCCGGACGGCAGCGACATCACGGTGACGGTCGAGGACAAGAGCGACGTGCTGATCACCGCCGTGTGTGACCGCGGCATCGGCATTCCGGCCGACGAGCTGGGCCAGGTCTTCGAGCGTTTCCATCGCGGCCGCCAGGTCTCGTCCACGAACTACGGCGGCCTCGGCCTCGGTCTCTACATCACCAAGCAGATCATCGAGCGCCACGGCGGCACGATCTGGGTGGAGAGCAAGGAAGGGCAGGGCACGACGTTCTACTTTTCGCTGCCCGGCGCGGAACAGCAGGCCGCATCGCTGCCGCCGCCTCCGGCCACGCGCGCGATCGCGCAAACGTAAATGCTCCTCTCCCTCGCGTTCGCCGCAGCCCTCGACCTGCGTCTCGAGCTCGCGCGCGAATCGCTGACGGGCACGCACTGCCGCTATCGCGAATACGTGCAGGGGATTCCCACGGAAAACTACGTGACAGCTCCCTGTGGAGCGGCGGGCTCTCAGCCCGCCGATGTCTTCCGGCAGGCTGAGAGCCTGCCGCTCCACTGGGTCGGCGACCGCATCGCCCGCCGCGTCATCCGCGACCACTTTGCCGAGGACCACGACGCCGAATCCGGCGAGCTGCTGCGCCGCATTCCTTTCTTCTTCCGCGCGAACGTCTTCGATCCAAATCCTGTCGTGACTCTGAACGATCCGACGCTCCAGGACCGCAACGACTCCGCGTCCGCCGTTCCCGACGCCGCCTATCGCACCGTCGAACTGCAGGATCTGAACAGTCCCTACGTCAAGCTCGTCGACATCCAGCCGCCGTCGATCGCGCCGCCGACAGGTTCGCTCGTCTTCAATCGGCAGGACGACGGCTTCGAAGACGTCAACGCGTTTTTTCACATCGACGCCACGCAGCGCTATTTGCAGTCGATCGGCTATCGCGGGCGAAGGGCGATCGCGCCGTACGCGATCGAGACCGATGCGCACGCGCAGAACGGCTTCGACAGCTCGCTCTTCATCCCGGACGCGTTTCATCCCGGCCGCGGGACGCTCTTCTTCGGCACGGGCGGAACGGACGACGCGGAGGACGCGGATCTCGTCGTGCACGAATACGCGCACGCGCTGCACGAATGGATCGCGCCCGGCAGCTTCACCGGCACGTTCACGAGCCAGGCCCGCGCGTTCGGCGAGGCGTTCGGCGACTACTGGGCGTTTTCGAATCACTACGCGCAGCGCGTGCAGTCGGGGCGCGATCCGTTCTGCTTCGCCGACTGGGACGCGCGCTGCTGGCTCGACGATGCCTCGGAGCTCTGCGCGTATCCGCCGAATTCCGACTGCCTGCGCCGGCTCGACAGCCCGAAGACCATGCGCGACTACGACACCGTCGAAGCCGCGGGCGTCGAGCATCGCAACGGCGCGATCATGTCGTCCGCATTGCGCGAGCTGTTCCTCGCGCTGGGCAAGCCCGTCACCGACACGATCGTGATCGAGTCGTTTTTCGGCGCTCCGTCGCTGCCGTCGTTCGCGGTGATGGCGCAGCGGATCATCAATGCCGATCAACTGCTGTACGGCGGCTCGCATCAGACGACGATCTGTTCGGTGATGATGGCCCGGCAGATCCTCACCATCGATCAATGCGCGATGCGCCCGCGCGGCGAGTGGACGCAGTTCCCGAGCGGCGAGCGCGCGATCCCCATCCCCGACGCCGATCAGACCGGAATCGTGTCGCTCCTGACGATCACCGACCCGCGCACGATCGAGAACGCATGGGTGCGCGTCGACATCACCCATCCCTCGCGCGGCGATTTGCGCATCGACTTGATCGCGCCGGACGGAACGACGTTTTCGCTGCAGCAAAACTCGGCCGACCGCGCGCGCGACATCCATTTCACATACAGCGTCAACCTGCGCGGACGCTCCGCCGCCGGCGTATGGACGCTGCGCGTCGCGGACGTAATCTTTCTCGACGCCGGCACGCTGCAGTCTTGGGATCTGGTCATTCAGTTCGCCGGCGACGCGCCGTCATCGGAACGTCCACGCGCCGCGCGTACGCAGATGATTCCCGTCGTCGCGCACCGCTTCGGCGACAACGACACTTTCTTCGCCAGCGATCTTCGCGTCGCAAATCCCTCGAACGCGCAGCAGACCGCCACGCTCATCTTCACGCGCGACGGCGAGGACGGCCGCGCGAACTTTTCCGCGGTGAACGTCGTTCTCGCGCCGGGCGAGACCGCCGCTTACGACGACGTCGTTGACCGCGTCTTTCACACGTCCGGCAGCGGTTCGCTGGAGATTCTCGGCGACGTGCTAGCGATGAGTCGCACGTACGTGCCGGTGCTCAGCGGCGGAACGTTGGGGCAGACGATTCCGCCGAATCTCGACACGATCACGCAAGGCGACGCGCAGCTCATGATTCCCTATTTTCAAGTCGGCCCGTTCCGCATGCGCCTCGGTTTCGTGGAGACCGCCGGCGTCGCCGGAACCGTCGCGTTCACCATCAGTCTGGAGCGGTTCTTCGTCGATCTTCCGCCGTACGGCCACGTACAGTTGCCGACCGTGGTTCGGCCCAACAACATCCAGGTTCTGACTCCCGGCACGCGCGTGGCCGCGTACCTGTCGCACGTCGACAACGCCACCGGTGACGCCATGTTCATTCCCGCCGTTCGACCGTCAGGCGGAACGCGCATCGCGCCGGTCGTCGACACGACCGGCGTCAACGCCAGTTCGTGGCGCAGCGACTTGTGGGTCGAGACTCCTACCGCGTCGACGGCCGTTTTGTTCGTCGACGCGCTGGCCGGCGACGTCGTCACCCGCACGCTGCCGCCGATTGCGTTCAGGCAGGGCGTGCTCCCGCAGACGTTCGGCCGCAGCAACACGTTCGGCATGCTGGTGGCGTCCTTCTTTGCCGGCGGCGCCGCTTCGACGCGCATCGTCAACAACGGCACGAGCGAATACGCACCGTTCCGCGATCCCGCCGGCGCGGCTCAACAACATCTGCTCTTCATCGAAAGCACGGACGCGTTCCGCACGAACATCGGCCTCATCGCCAACGAAGCCGCCCTGGCCGAGGTCACGGTGTACGACAGCGAAGGCCGCGTCGTCGATCAGCGGCTTCTCTTCACGCCGCGCGGACTGGCGCAGACGGCGGTCACGCCGCGCGTCGTGAACGGCCGCGCGCTGGTGCGCTTTCTCTCCGGAACCGGCCGCGCCTACGCCTCGACGATCGACAATGCGACCGGGGATTCTGCACTGACGTTTGGGCAGTGATATCCTTCGCGCCGCCATGCCAGAACCATCGCCTCAACGGGCGTTGCCCGAGGCGCAGTCGCTGGCGCAGCTCCCGTTCAAGATCCTCGAAGAAGTGATCCGGCAACTGCGCAGCACGCGCAACGACATCATCCGTTACGCCGTCTGGAACATCCGCAACCTGACGGATGAAGAGTTCAACAAAACCGACGACCGCAAACTGTTCGGATACTTCCGCCAGGACCTGCTCGAGACCCGCTTCCTCTCCAAGGGCCGGCGCATCGACCTCGTCCAGCTGTGGAAGTGGTACGACGATCAGATGAGCGGCATCGAGCCGCTGCTCGTCGAAGGCGAAGAGCTCTTCCTGAACATCCAGGACAAGGATCTCGAGAAAGTGCGCAAGCGCATCGCCGAGATCCAGTCGTTCTTCAGCACGCTGCGCGGCGATGACCTCGACGCCTTCCGCCGCGTGAAGTACAAGCTCCGCCGCACGGTCATGCGCCTGACCTACGACCTGCATCACCTCTTCAAGCGGCTCGAAAAATACCGGAAGAACCTCTACCTCCAGAGCGGCGCGCCCCCGCGCATCGAGCGCGAGCGCGTGCCGCTGGAGGCCGTCGCCGAGATTCCGGAGCCGGCGATGGTCGAAGAGCACGACGAGGCCGAAGCCTAAATCTCCATCTCCGCCGTCTGTCCCTCGACGAGCGTCACCTGCTTCGAATCGAGCACCACGCCGTTCGCGCCGAGCAGCTGCAGCGTGTAGGCACCGGATCCAAGGTTGTCGATCGTGGTCGTTGCGGGACTGGGGAGCAATTGCGATGACGGCGGAGTCGCGCTCCAGCGCGGGTAGGCCCAGCCGTTCGCGTCGATGAGACGCACGCGCATCGGCTCCGAGTGCTTCGAACGGACCGCCAGCCGCGCCGCGGGCGTGAGGCCGATGGTCTGATTCGCCGGCGAGCTCAGAGTGACCTGGCGCGTGCCGTAGCCCATCGCCGAGATCGTGGCCTGATACTGGCCGGCGGCCAGCGACATCTTCATCTCCGACGACGCATCGCCGCCGAACATGAATCCGCGCTGATCGTTCATGACCCGCCCCTGCATGTCGAACACGACCACCTGCGCGCGCAGCACGCGGCCGTCGCGCTGGTCGACGATCTTCAGCGTCACGCCGTCGCTTGGCTGCAGCCGCAGCTCGAGATCATCGACGGCGCGATTGGAGATCGTGATGTCGCGGGGATCGTTGCCGAATCCCTGGCGGTCCGCGGTGACGACGTAGCTGCCGGGCGAGACGAGATCGAGGCTGAACGTGCCGTTCGCATCGGTGATCGCGACGCGCTCGGCGAAGCGCATTGCCGACGCGCTGTTGCCGCTGCCGCGCAGCTGCACGCGCGCCTCCTGGATCGGGTCGCCCGTCGCCGCGTTCACCACGCGGCCGCGCAGGGTGTAGGCATCGTGGTCGATGTCGAACGTCGCCGAGCCGCGCACTTCGTAGTTCGTGCTGTGCGACGTGAAGCGCTGCATGTCGTTGACCATCACCGAGTACTCGCCGTTTTCGAGGCCGCTCACGCTGTAGTTGCCCTGCTCGTCGGCGGTGGTCTGCGCGGACGACTGCACCGTGCTGCCCGGGCGCGGGAAGAAGACCACGCTCGCGCCGGAGAGTGGTTGCCCGTTGCGGCGCACGCGGCCCTGGATCACGGTGTCGCTGCGATATTCGAGATCGAGCTGCCGCGAAGCGCCGGGCGCCATTTCGACGGTCTGCGACGGCGAGGTTTTGCGCGACGTGAAGCCGCGCCCCATCATGGTCGCGCGCACCGTCACGGTGCCGGCGGGCACGCCTTCGAGGCGATACGCGCCGGTCGCATCGACCGTCGCCGTGGCCGAGGACTCCACGCCGCGCGCCTCGACCGTCGTTGAGGTCAGCTCGTCGGCGGAGAGCCCGCGCACGTAGCCGTAGATCGTGCCGCCGCTCTTGAGCACGAGCCGCACCGGAGTGCCGGCCGCGACGTCGACGTCTTTCAGCGTCGCTTCGACGAAGCCCGCCTTCGACGCGCTGAACTGGTAGCGCGCGGGCGAGAGCGACTCGAATTCGAACCGGCCGCTGGCATCGCTCTTCACATGCCGCGGCATTCCTCCCGCCGCCATCGCCTCGACATCCGCCTCGGCGACGGGGCCGCCCGCTTCGCTGACGACGACGCCGCTCACGCGATTGCCCGCCGACAGCTGCACGTCGAGACGCATCTCGCGTCCCTTCAGCTCGACCGATTTTCGCTCGGTGAGATATTTCGAGTGCGAGATCTCGAGCGTCTCTTCGCCCGGCTCGAGCGCGTCGAGCTCGTACTCGCCGCTGGAATTCGTGACCGTACGTTTGTCGGTGGCGCGCGCGACGTTCATGCCCGGGCCGCCGATCATCGCCAAGCTCACGTTCGCATCGGCGAGCGCCGCGCCGTCCGGTCCCGTCACTTTGCCGACCAGCCGCACGCCGGTGTCGAGCTCGACCTCGAGATTCGAGATCGACTTGCCTTCCTCGACGTTGAGGTTCATGCGCGTCGTGGTGTAGCCGGGCGCCGAGGCCACGAAGTTGATCGCGCCGGTCGGAACGTTGTCGAGCGCGAAGGAGCCGTCGTCGCTGGTCATGCTGCGCAGCATCGGCGGCGCCATCATCACCATCCCGCCGCCGCTGCGCGAGACCGACACGCCGACCTGGAAATTCGTCACCGGCTTCTTCGTCGACTTCTCCACCACCCGCCCGCTCACGCGCACGCCGGCCGGCAGGTCGATCACGACGTCGCGCGCCGGCGCGGTCAGCTGGCGCTGTTCGCTCACGAGATCGTCTTCCTTGCGGACCATCACGCGCGTCGAGCCGGGCGAGAGACCGCGCAGCGTGAACGAGCCGTCCGGACCGCTGGTCGCCTCGGCCGAGTCGCCGCCGGCGAAGCCGAAGCTCACCACGCTCACGCCGTCGACGCCGGTGCCGTTGCGCACGATCCGGCCGCTGATCTCGACGCTCGGATCGAGCGACGTGTCGACCACGTTCGGTCCGGCCACGGTGATGCTCTTGCCGCGCACGTTCTTCGTCGAGAAGCCTTCGCGCTTGAACGCGAAGTCCTGGCTGCCCTCGGCGACGCGGATCGAGTAGGTGCCGTCGCTCGCGGTCTTGACCGTTTCTTCGTCGCCGCTCGAAAACCCGCCCATGACCATGCGCATGACCATTCCGCGCTGCCCGGCGGGTGTCGGCGTCGCGACCACCGACACGCCGGAGAGCGGGCCGCCGCTCGCATCCGTCACCTTGCCCGTCACTTCCACGCCGCTCGGAACCGTCAGCACGAAGTTGCCGCGCCGCTCGCCGGGCGCGAACTTCACCGCCTCCGACGTCGCCGGCGGAAATCCTTTTTTCGACGCGCGCAATTTGAGATCCGCGTCGCTGCGGACGCGGAAGCTGAAGCGGCCGTCGGGACCGGAGACCGTCGTCGCTCCGCCGCCCATCATCATCGTGCGCGGGCTGAAATCGAAATTCTCGCCCGCGTTCTGCGTGCTGACGACCGCGGCAACGACGGGCTTTTTCTCCTCATTGAGCACGACGCCGCTGACGCGCGCGAGCGGCGTCAGCACGACTTCCTTCGAGACCGACTGCCCCATGGCGGCGCTGACGTCGAGGCTGCTCAGCTCGTACGCGGGATGCGTCGCCATCAGCATGTACGCCCCCGGCGCGACGGTAAAGCTGTAGTTGCCTTTCGCGTCCGCCGTCGCGCCTCCTCCGGAAGCATCGATGGTCCGCATGAATCCGGCGCCGCGCGGGTTCGTACGCACGATCGCGCCGGCGATCGGAACTTTCGTCTTCGAGTCGACGACGCGGCCGCTGATGGTGGCCGGCTTCGCGACGCGAATCGTGATCGGCCGCTCGGTCGTCTGCGCGCGCGTTCCGATGAGCGTCGCGGTCTGCGCGGTGAGCGTCGACCACTTCGCCGGCACGCGCGGAGCCGTGAACGTGCCGTCATCGCCGCTCGTCGCCAGCGGCCAGCCGTTGATCAGGACTGTCGCATTTGCGACCGGCGTTTTCCCGTCATCGCGGACGACGCGTCCAGCGAGCGGCGCGCCCGCGGTGAGCGTGCGATCGAGAGTCGTGATGCCGTCGCGGAAGCCCTGCGCGGTCTCTTCGAGGAATGCGTAGTCGGGATGGAGGATCGTGATCGAGCGCGCTTTCTTCGGATCCGGAACTTCGTAACGCCCCGCGGCGTCCGTCTTCACGATGTATTCGGTGCCGCCGTATCCCAGCACGACGGTGGCGTTCGCGACCGGCTTGCCGTTCGCCTTCACGGTGCCGCTCTTCGTCTCCGCGCGCACGAGCGCGATCGCGCCCGCCTCCTCGTCACGCTCGATGCGCCGCGACATCGGCTCGTAGCCGCGGGCCGTGATGCGCAGGTCGGTGAGGCTTTCCTTCGGCGACTCGAGCGAGAAGCTTCCCTTCGAGTCGGTTTGCGTCGAGAACAGCGGCACCTGCTCCGGATTCGCGGAGAGCAGCCGCGTGCGCCGCGCCTCGGGGCTTTCGATCGAGTAGATCGAGACCCGGGCGCCGGAGATGGCCTGCCCGTCGGGCGTCATGACAGTGCCGCTGACCGCGGCGAACAGCGGAACGGCACACCATAGCGAGGCGAACAGTGCGAGCGAACGTTTCATGGCATCCGTTATAACGCCGTTAGGTCGGAAGAGTTCCCTCCGGCTTGCTGTTGCCGCGTTCATGAGAGCGGCGCTCGCACTCCTCTTTCTCACCTGCGCGACCGCCACCGGAGGTCCCGTGGAACTGCGCACGATCAGCCGCGGTAACAATGCCGCCGCGAAGCCTTCGCAGCCGCAGGCGATCGCGGTGACGAACGAAGCCGACTATCGCCGGCAGTGGCCGTCCGTGATCGGCGCCGGCGAGGCGCCGGCGGTCGACTTCGCGAAGGAGAGCGTGGTGTTCCTGCTCGCGGGCTCGAAGCCGACGGGCGGGTGGTCGGTGGAGGCGCGAGGCGTGACTGTCGAAGGCGAGACGCTGGTCGTCGATGCCGCGATCCATGCTCCGCCGCCGGGCGCGATCGTGACGCAGGCGTTCACGTCGCCCTATGCGGTGATTGCGGTGAGCACGAAGTTGTTCAAAGACGTCCGCTGGACTCCATGAAGCTCCGGAAGCCCGTCCGGCCGGAAGTGCTGAAGGAGCGCCTCGATACCCTGGCCGCGACGTTCGACATCTCTACGATCGAGCCCGATCCGCTGCAGCTCGTCCTGCGCTATCACGATCCGCTCGATCAGGAAGTGGCCGGCCTCCTCG
This sequence comes from Thermoanaerobaculia bacterium, assembly GCA_035248585.1. Classification (GTDB taxonomy): domain Bacteria; phylum Acidobacteriota; class Thermoanaerobaculia; order Gp7-AA8; family Gp7-AA8; genus QHVT01. The sequence continues at coordinate 2,255 of DATFHJ010000429.1, read as the reverse complement.
CCGCCGCCTTCGCCTACGGCCGCGCCGACATCATCGTCGCGAACATCGGCGCCGTCCTCGCGAAGATGACGCCCTCGCCGTACCGCTACCTGGCATCCTTCAACCGCCGCGAAGCCACCCGCCGCTTCGCCGGCTTCGCCCACCGCTTTCACAAAACGCCCGACCTCGTCGCGCTCTTCGCGCGCATCGCCGGCGCAATCCGCACGCACGGCTCCCTCGGCGCTCTCTTTCAATCCTGCTACTCGCCGGCCGACTCCGACATCGCGCCGTCCCTGGCCCGCTTCGTCACCGCCCTGCGCATCGAGGGCCTCGAATACCTCCTGACATCCCCCGATGACGGCAGCGCCTGCAAGCGGATGAACCTCTTCCTCCGCTGGATGATCCGCCGCACCCCGCCTGACCTCGGCCTCTGGACCTTCGCCGACCCCGCGAAGCTGGTCATGCCCCTCGACACCCACGTCCACCGCATCGCCACGTTCCTCGGCCTAACCGACCGCAAGTCCGCGGATTGGAAAACCGCCCGCCTTTTGACCGACGCGCTGACGCGCTTCGACCCCTCGGACCCCGTCCGCTACGACTTCGCCCTCTGCCGCCTCGGCATCCTCGACTTGTGCAGCAGAAAGCGGCGGAAGGAGAACTGCGATGTGTGTTTGTTGAGGGATGTGTGCAGGTTTCCGGTGACGGCCTAACGGGGGTAAAATCCGGACATCCGGAGGAAAAATGCCACACGTTCGAAAGGCTGTGTTGGTGCTGGTCCTATCTCTCCTGTTCGGCGCACATCAGGCGAATGCCCGGCCCGACTGCTCCGTTAGTGAAACCAATTGCGGTTTTCAGTGCGTCGTGTTCGGGCAATTCGCTGGCTACTGCAATTACACACCTACAGAGACCACGGGCTGCATTCAGTTCTACGGACCCGACTGCGCGAGTATGCAGAACGCCTATTGCTGCCGCCCGCCGAGCGGCATGTTCTGACCGATGAACCGGCTGCTCATTGGGATCATCGCGCTCCACTGCGCGATCGGCGCATTCGCCGCGCCAAACATCGTTCTGCCGAGCCCTGCGACCGGGAACGTAAACGGACAGACCGGACTCCTGTACTGGCCATCATTCATGCCCACGGGGCCGGGGCAGGAGCCCCAACCTTTGTCCACCGCGGAAGGTTGCGACGTTCACCTCGTCCCGTTTTCCGACCTCGACCGAGAAATGACCTATCCGTGCGGCAAATGGTTCGCGCCGGCACGAGACAGGTACCTCTTCTGGCTGGAAAAGGCAGGTGCGATTTCGCCAAGAAGCATCGTGGTCTACAACGCCTCCCCGTTTCGTGGACGCGGACTTGCTGCGATCACGCCGCTTGCTCCGGCGGGACGCATCGGGATTCCGGCTGATCGATCGCTGCCGGAGACCGAGCGTTTACACGTGATGTCTCTGAAGCGGGACGATTGGTGGAATCGGAGCTCATCGATTTTCGTGCGGCGAGTTACCGCTCAGCGTGCGAATGCGGGAGTCCAAATGCCTCTCGGCCGCGTGATCGTGGGTCGATTCGATCGTAGAACAAATGATGCGATTGCACTCGCTCGCCCTGTCCAGCTTCGCAGCGACCGTACGACAACGGTGTGGCCAGTGTTGCCAACGAACAGCGATTTGTTGGTGGTGCTCGAGAAATCTGCGAATGTCCCTGCTGGCTTGAGCCGTCTTCTCCTGGGCACGCGGGAAGCCGACGTCCTCATCGACGCCGCCGACCAGCTCCTCGCCATCTGGTACGACCTCGACCTCCCCCGCGCCACCCTCTTCCTGAAATCCGACGTGGCGTTCTGGGAGGCGCGCGAGGTTCGTTTCACTCGCGGGAAGGTCACGACCCTGCGGGGGGAGCTGCAGCCGTTGCCGACGGCACGGGTGACGATCAATGCGCCGTTCGATGCGCCGAAGCTTTCGCTCGAGGTCAGGCGGGTGGCGGAGGCAAAGCCGATCCAACGCGTCGAGATCCAAACGGGAGTGCACGAGATCGAAGCGCTGCTGGCGGAGCCGTTGCGCATCACGCTCACTGCGGGCGAGTGGAAGATGAGCAAGGGCGTCGATCTGACGTCCGGGCAAGACGTGAACGTCGTCTTCGAGCTGCAGCCGATCAGCGTGAAAGGCGTTGTGTATTACGGCGACGAGCGGGCGCGCGCGGAGATCGAGTTTCTGAATGACGATGAGTGGCGCGCGGTGAAGACGAACGAGCGGGGCGAGTACGAGACGACGTTGTGGTGGCCGGG
>DATFHJ010000428.1:0-3521 GCA_035248585.1 Thermoanaerobaculia bacterium | reverse complement strand
GCCGCGGGTGCCGGCGGCGCGGCGGCCGCGGGAACTTCCTTCTCGACTTCCGAGGTCGCGGGCGGCGGCGCGGTGGGAACGTCCTTGCGGACTTCCTGCGCGGCCACTCGCGGCTTTTCCTGCACCGGCGGCGCGGGCGGCGCTTCTTTCGCCGCGCGCTCCTCGGCCTCGGCGGCTTCGAGGAACTCCGGAATGATCACGGCCGGAGGCTGCGGCGCGGCGACCGGCTCTTCCTTCGGCGCCTCGGTCTTCTTGCGCACAGGGGGCTGGACGATCGGGCGCGGCGGGCGCACCGCTTCCTTCTTCTTCTCCAATACCGGCTTGTCCTCGCGCATGATGACGCTCCTGCTGCGCGTGGTCAGCTTCTTGCCGGTAATGAGCGCCTGGATGACTTCAGGCTCGAGAACCTGATTCGCATCCGATACTTCGGCGCCCAGCGACTGCAACTGAAAGATGAGGTCCTTCTCGGACTTGCCCATCTTCTTCGCCACATCGCTCACTCGAAACTTTGGTGCCGCCATTCAATCTCCCTGGGTTTTCCCGCCTGATCGTTCGTGCGATTTTTACATGATGACGTCTCGCGTCACTGTCCTGACGCCTCGGCCTGATTTTCGTCCGAGGCCTGTTCTTCCGGCTCGTCTTCCTCGCCCTCGCCGCCCTCACCCTCTTCGTCGTACGGCTCGCCCTCTTCGACCTGCTCGTGCTTGCGCGCGAACTCGATCATCTGCGTGGCCGTCTCTTCGTCGACGCCGTCGATCGCGGTCAGATCGTCGACCGAGGCGTTGATCAGCGAGTCGAGATCATCGTAGCCCGCTGCCTCGAGCGTGTTCGCCCATTCATCCGGCATGTTCTCGATGTCGTGGACATTCGTCTGCGCGCGCGACTCGGCCATCGCTTCCTGGAGCATGGCCGTGAGCGCGTCGGCGACCTCGCCCTTCACTTCCTCTTCCGACTTGATGTCGATCTTCGCGCCGATCAGCTCCGCCGCGAGGCGGACGTTCAGGCCGCGCTTGCCGATGGCCAGCGAGAGCTGGTCGTTGTCGACGATGACGTCGAGGTGCGGGCGGTGGGCCTGCTCGTCGCTCGTCACCGAGACGCGGGTGATCTTCGCCGGCGCCAGCGAGTTCTGGGCGTAGTTCACGATGTCGTCGTGCCAGGGAATGATGTCGATCTTCTCGCCGCGCAACTCGCGGATGATGGACTGCACGCGCGAGCCCTTCATGCCGACGCACGCGCCGACCGGATCGACGTCGCGCTCGCGCGACATCACCGCGATCTTCGCGCGCTCGCCCGGCTCGCGCACCGCGCCCTTGATCACGACCGTGCCGTCGTAGATCTCCGGCACTTCCATCTCGAACAGCTTGATGAGGAGACGCGGATCAGTGCGCGAGAGCACGACCTGCGGTCCCTTCGGCTGCGTATGCACGTCGACGATGACGGCCTTGATGCGGTCGCCCTGCGAGTAGCGCTCCGCGCGCGACTGCTGCGAGCGCGGGATGATGCCCTCGGTCTTGCCGTTGAGATCGATGATCATGTCGCCGCGCTCGAAGCGCTTGACATATCCGTTCTCCAGCTCGCCGAGCTTGTCCTTGAATTCGTTGTAGACCTTCTCCCGCTCGGCCTCGCGGACCTTCTGATACAGGACCTGCTTGGCCGACTGCGCGGCGATGCGTCCGAGCTCGCTGGGCGGCTGCGTGAGCGGGATCTTCACTTCATCGCCCTGCTCCACTTCGGAGTCGATCTTCTGCGCCTCGTAGGTGCGGATCTGCGTGTTCGGATCCTTCACCACGTCGACGACTTCCTTGGTGATGTGGTCGAGCTTGACGATGCCGCCGACCTGCACGTTCGGATCGACCTTGTGGGCCTGCTCGAGCGTCCACTGGGCCTGCGGATCTTCGATCTGGTTCTCGTCCTCGACGATCTCCTTGATGGCGAAGATCACGACGCCTCCGCCGGAGCGGTCGAGGACCGCCTCGAGCGGCTCGCGCGTCTTGTAGTACTTGCGCGCGGCTGTCGCCAGCGCGTCCTCGAGCGCCTTGTACACGCGGTCGACATCGATCGACTTCTCGTACGCGAGCGCGCGGATGTCCTTGTCGTTGAACATCATGTTCGCTTCGCTCGCTGCATTTGCCGTTGCGGCGCGCCGTGTCACAGCTCTACCTCCAGACGGGTTTCCTTGATGTCGGCGAGAGGGACCGCGTAATCCGGATCCTTCTTCACCGCGGGGTCGGTCACCACGATCGTCTCGCCGTCGAATTCCTTCAGGCGGCCGACGATGACGTGGAGTCCGCGAATCGGCTTGCTCGTCTTGACCCGTACGAGCCGGCCGAGGAACTTCTGGTAATCGGATGGCTTATAGAACTTGCGATCGAGCCCGGGGGACGAAACCTGCAGCTCGTACTCGGCCGGAATCGGATCTTCGACGTCGAGCCAGGTCGAGACCTGCTGCGACACGAGCTGGCAGTCTTCCAGCGTCACGCCGCCCTCTTTGTCGATGTCGACGCGCAGGAGATACGCGCGCCCCTGTTTCCGATAGTCGATGTGGACGAGCTCCAGCCCCTCGGATTCGACGATCCGCTGGATGTGCTCCTCCACAGGTCCCGGTACTTCGCTCAAATTTTTCGCCCCTAGAACAAAAAAAGCGGCCGATCGGCCGCTTTCGAAAGTTTGCTGCTCGAAAGCCGTCGAATACTAGCACACCATCCTGGTCGCGACAACAGACCGGGATGAGTGGAGCGGCAGGCTTCAGCCTGCCGAAAAAAAAGAACGGCGGGCTAAAGCCCGCCGCTCCACAAAAATCGCGAGAAAAACGTTAGTGACGCGCGCTGCGGCGCATGAGCGTCTTGCCGCTGCCGGTCGTGCTCGGATAGATCGCGGCAATCGCTTCCGGTCCGAGCTCCTTGAGGTACTGCGCTTCGAGCGTGATGGCGTCGGAGCTGGCGTTGTCGACCAGCGAGCCGTACGTCAGGAACGCCGGGCAGCCCTGACCGCCGCAGGCGGCCGGAACGACGATGCCGTTGCCGGGGCTCTCGGCCACGCTGTTCGTCTGCTCGACGACCACGAAGTAGTTCGAGCCGGTGAACTCGGTGCCGAACCACTGGCCGAGACCGCGCGGGTTGGTGCTGCCGAGCGGACCGAGCTCGATCGTCGCTTCTTTCTTCCGGCCGGCCGTGTCCATCGTGCCCTGGTAGAGCGTGAGCTTCAGCGTGGTGCGCGAGAACTGCGAGGCGTTGACGACGCCGATGTTCGTACGGAACGTGCCGACCTGTCCCGCGCCGCCGGTCTGCGTCACGCCGGTGATGAAGACCTTGTCGAGACCGGAGTTCGACTGCAGCGAGCTGACGAAGTTGTACCAGGGGATGCCCGAGAAGAGCTGGCCGTTCGGGCGCGTGTTCGGCGGCGGGAGCGCGGGATCGGCGCCCGGAATGTTGTAGATCTTGCTCTCGACGCTGATGGCGCGGAAGTTCGGGCTGATGCCCGTCTCCGGGTTCTGCGTGTCTTCGCCGCAGCTCGTGCCCTTC
>DATFHJ010000427.1:0-3256 GCA_035248585.1 Thermoanaerobaculia bacterium | reverse complement strand
CTGCGTCGGTTCGGCCCGCAGCTCGACCGTTCCGCGCGAATAGACGGACGTGCTCGCGGCGCCGGTACAGATCTCGTTGTTCGCGCACAAATCCTTCCATGCGATCGGCTGCTGCGCCGCGGATGCGAGTTGTTGGCGCAGCCTCGCCGCTCCGGCTTCATCCTTCAGAAGAGCCGCGCATTGCTCCGCCGTCGCGAGGACGTTCACGTTCACGCCGCTCGTCAGCGCGTGGCGGATGTGCAGGTTGGCCGCGGCGGCGTTCCCGACGCGCGCCTCGTACAGCGCCCGCTCGAGCTGATACGGAATCCACGCCGCGGTGCCGGCATTCGACGATCCGAGCTCGATCAGCGAGGCCGCGTCGGCGCGGCCGAGGGCGAGGGCGAGACGCGCGCGCAGCACGTCGGAAATCACACCCGGAAACTCGACGAACGGCGTCAGGCCGTCGAGCGGCTGCAGGCGATGCTCGATCGCATACTCGACCATCGGCTCGACCTGGCCGCGCACGCGCGCGTAATCGAACGACTGCCGGTTCATCTCTTCGAGGATCTGCCGCACGAGCGGTTCCTCGGCCGTGGTGATGCGCTGCGACAGCAACATCGGCAGCTCGGGCGTGGTGAGCGAACCGCGCGCGGATGCGAAATTCGCGACGCGCAGCTGCTCGAACGTCGCGCGCGCCTGCCGGTACTGCGCGAAGAGGCCGCGGTCGGCGGCGAGCGTGCGCAGCCACGAAAAGATGTCGGTCGTGCGCGGCGCGTTGCGCGCGAGGTAGTCGAAATCGCGGGTCAGGTCGTACAGCGGCTCCGACAGGTCGCGGAACATCTGCGGGTCGCTCAGCAGCGGCGCGGCGGTGTCGAGGACGGCCTTGCGATTGCGGTCATCGAGCTCGTACCAGTGAAACAGCCCGTTGCGCACGAACGCCGCGCGCGGATTGCGCAGCCGCGGCGCGAGCCGGCTCGCCAGCGCGTACGACGCATGCCACAGCTCCACGCGCCGCGGCAGCTGCGCGTCGAGCGCCGAGTCGGCGATCGCCGATGCCGTCAGCCAGTCGGACGGATGACTCGCGATCCACTTCACCATCCCGGCCGTGTCGCGCGGCGGCCGCGGATCGTTTGCCACGCCGCGATCGACGACGAAGAGCGCGAGCGCGATCGCGAACAGCACCGCCATCGAGGCCAGAATCGCTTGACGCCGTTGATTGCTCATCCGCTCAGCACACGCTCCCACGCCGCGAACGCGTGCTCCGGCGCGAATCGTGCCAGATAGAGGGCCCGTCCGCGACTCCCCATCGCTTCCGCTTCCTCAGGATTTTCCTTCAGTTCACGAATCGCGCTCGCCAGCTGGTCCGCGGTTTCGGCGACGAGGCCGCAGCGCGACTCCTCGATGACGCGCGCCAGCTCCCCGTCACGTGCGCCGAGAAAAATCACCGGCCGTCCAACCGCGAGCACGCCGTAGAACTTGCTCGGCACAATCAATCCTTCGAGCTGCGGCAGCAGCGACACAAGGTGGACGTCGACGGAAGAGAGGCTCACCTCCAACTGCTCGCGCGCCACGTACGGGCGGATCTCGACGTTCAGATCACGAATGAGAGAAAGCTTCGCTCCGCCGCCCGTAAAGACGAACTTCACATCAGGCAGCAACCGAATCGCCGCGGCGATGGTCTCCGCATCATGCGCCCGCCCCAGGTTGCCTGAGTAGCCCACGACAAACCGTGGAGCGGCAGGCTTCAGCCTGCCGTTTTCCGGCGGGCTAAAGCCCGCCGCTCCAGCCCAGTTATGAATGACGGTGGCCTTCGGCACGCGCCTCGCCATCAGCTCGCCGAGGACCACGTTCGCGCGCGCCTTGCGCAGCGACCAGTCGCGGATCCGCTGCACGAACCGCGGCACGCGAATGCCGAGGGCCTGTGCGACCTCGGGGAAGAGATCCTGCGTCCAGTTCACGACGTCGCGCGACGCGAGCGCCGCGACGACGGACAACAGCGGCGGATCGGTCATGGCGATGATCGTCGCGCCGCGCTCGCGCCGGATCTCACGCCGGATCGCGAAAAACGCGCTGAGATAAAACGTCGCGTAGTCGAACGCGCGGCCGATGAGGCCCGCGCGGCCGAAGCGCGTCGACCAGATGCGCTCGATCCGCACGCCGTCCTCGGTGCCCGAGCGGAGATTCGCGCGCGCATCGTCGTAGCGCTGGCGGCTCGTGATCGCCGCCACCTCCCACCCGCGGCTTGCGAGGTGGAACGCGAGGTCGGACGCCATCTGGCTCGTCGCCGAATGGTCGGGGTGAAAGTAGCGGTTGACGAAGACGACGCGGCGCACGCGCGGATACACTACCGCCGCCATGGGAAGAAAATCACGCCTCCGGAATGAACGGAGGGGGACCGAGACGACCGAACGGGTCCCTGCAGCGCCGCGCGCGGAGCAGGCCATCCCGTCCGGCGATCGAAAAACCATCCTCATCGCGGCTGCGCTTTTGCTTGTCGCGATCGCCATCGTTTTCGCGCAGGTGCGCTCGCAGGACTACATCACGTTCGATGATCCCGAGTACGTCACGGCGAACAGCGTCGTGAAGGGCGGCCTCAGCGCGAGCGGCATCGGCTGGGCGTTCACGGGATTCCGCTCCGCGAACTGGCATCCGCTCACCTGGATCTCGCACATGCTCGACGTGCAGCTGTTCGGCGTCAGCGCGCCCGCGGAAAAGCTGGTGAACGTCGCCATGCACGCCGGCGCCGCGCTCTTCCTGCTGCTCTTTCTCGTCCGTGCCACCGGCGCGATCTGGCCCTCCGCGATCGTGGCCGCGCTCTTCGCGCTGCATCCGACGCGCGTCGAATCGGTGGCCTGGGTCGCCGAGCGCAAGGACGTGCTCAGCGCGCTCCTGTTCATGATCGCGCTCTGGCTCTACGCCGGCTACGCGAAGAGCGGCCGCCGCGCGTTGATGGTCGGCGTGACGATCGCCTTCGCGCTGGCGCTGATGGCCAAGCCGTCGGTGATCACGCTGCCGTTCGTCCTCTTGCTCCTCGACTACTGGCCGTTCCAGCGCTTCGGCCGCACGCCGCTCTCGAAGCTGCTGATCGAGAAAATCCCTCTATTCGTCCTAGTCGTCCTATCGGTCATAGTCACCCTCCGCGCGCAAACCGAGGCGCTCGTGAATGTCTCCCTCGGATCGCGCGTGCAGAACGCGATCATCGCCTACGCCGACTACCTGCGCATGCTCGTCTGGCCGGCGGGGCTCGCGATCTTCTACCCGTCGCCGAGCGCGATCT
>DATFHJ010000426.1:0-12232 GCA_035248585.1 Thermoanaerobaculia bacterium | reverse complement strand
ATCGAACGCGCCGACCGAGGTGCTGCCCGCGGTCGCGACGAGGCAGAACACTTTCAGCCCGCGAGCACGCGCTTCCTCGAGTTTCGGACGGATGCATTCCACGCGGATTCTGCGCGCGGAGTCGACCGGCAGCTTGATCACCTGCTCCGCGCCAATGCCGAGAATCCCGACCGCGCGGCTGATGCTGTAATGCACGTCTTCGCTGACCATCACCGCCGGGATCTCGCCGTCGCGCACGGCAGCGCAGCCGCGCTGCCAAAAATCGGGAAACGCGTAGTTGCGCGCGGCCAGCATCGCCGTGAGGCTGCCGAGCGACGCGCCCGACGTCGTCACCATCGCGAACCGGTCCGGGTCGTAGCCGATGAACTGATTCAGCTCCGCGGCCATGAGCCGCTCGGCGATGATCGGGAACTGCCCCGCTTCATAGAACGACGCCGGCTGATTCACGATCGAGCCGATCATGTCGAGCACCGCCGGCAGCGGCACGATTCCCGTGAACTGCCGTCCCATCGAGCCGGGAGAATGAACCTGGATTCCGGAGGCGATGAAGAGGTCGACGATTTTTTTCAGACGCTCGCGATCGAACGAGTCCTCGTCCCCGATCATCAACGCCTGGAGCTTGTGGCGCAGGTCCGCCGGCTCCTGCTGCACCAGCCCGCGCACGGAATGGTCGCCGAGGTATGCGGCCAGCCGTTCGACGACCAGGAGCGCGCAGTCGCGAAAGTGCTCCGGGTCGAACGCGCGTTGAACGGTTCCTCTCATCACTATTCGAAGATGTCCCGGATCATCGGAACCTTGCCGAGCTCGGTGCGATAGATCTCCGGCGAGTGCCGCGTCACGAATTGCAGCTCGAAGCGATAGCCGGTGCGCTCGATGTACTCCGGCGTCGCATCGCCAAGGTTGTAGAGCGACAGGGAGCGGATCAGCGCGTGGACGAAGATGTTTCGCAGTCCCAGCTCGCCCAATCCGGCTTGCACGCGCATCATCGGCCACTCGACGGCATCGACTGCCGCGATGAGCGTGAGCGTTCCGGTGCGGCGGTTGTTGACGAACTGAAACTCGTGCGCGAGCGCGTTCAGATCGAGGATCCCTCCGGTCTGCAGCGCCTGGCAGAGGGATTCGTACGCGCGCGGCGCGGAGTATTGCGTGTCGGCGAGATGAATGACGTCGCCGCTGCGGCCGGCAAACTCGAATTGCTGCGTCTTCAGGCCCGGCCCGTCGAGGCGCGGCCGGCGGATCATGCGATCGCCGACCTTGAAGCGCGGGAACGGTGCCTCGTGGCCTAACAGGCGCGTGACTACCAGCTCCCCCTCCTCTCCCTCGGCCACCCATCGTCCCTGGTCGTCGACGATCTCGACGAGGTGCAGGCCGGGGACCGCGGCGAGCGGCGAGTCGGGATCGCGCTGCAGACCGATCGTCTCCGCCTGCGTCGCGGCGAAGTAGCTCATGATCTTCAGGTTCGGATAGAACTCCGTCAGCTCGGCGCGCTTGCGGTGCGGCAGGACGCCGCTGCCATAGAGAGCAACGTGGAAGCTTTCCCGCGCGGTCTTGCTGAGGCCGAGGCCGAGGTCGCCCATGATGGCGATGCCGCGGGAGATCGCCATGAACGCTTTCTTCCCCTCATACGACAGGATGTGCTGGAACAGCTCCTTGCGCACCGGCCCGGCGCCGATATAGTTGATGCCGGGGATGTTCTGCAGCACCCCTCCGACCATCGTGCCGCTGCTCCACATCTGATAGTCCGCGAGCGTCGTGATCATCCACTTCGGCACATCGCCGGCGAGATGCTCCTTCAGGACGTAGTTGCCCATGAAGTCGCCCGCCAGCGCGTACGTGTCGTGCAATTCCCGAATCGGATACACCGCTTCGACGGGCGAGCCGCTGCTCGTCCCTCCGCTGGCCACGATCTGAAAGCCGCCGTGGCTGAGCGGCACGACCATCCCGGGACGCTTCCGCATGAACAGCTCTTCCATCCCCTGCTTGTCGGTGATCGGAATCTGCTGCCACTCCTCGAAGCTGTGCAGCGCGCCAGTCACGCCGGCGCGGCGCAGGCGCTCGTCCCAGAGAGGATTGAGCCGCAGCGTGTTCACCATCTGCTGCAGGCGCCGCAGCACCAGCGCGTCCTGGATGGAGTGATCGATCTCCGCATACTTGCGGCCGAGCGCTCCTTCGCAGGCTGTGATCTTCGAGAGGAACGAAGGCAGCCGGACGACGTCTTCCGCCGAGCGCGGAGCCAGCTCCGCGTCGGGGATCAGCCGCTCGATCAGTTCCTCGTGAGTCGCGTGCTCTTCTGCCGCCAGTGTCCCTGCGTCATAACCCATCGCTAAAGTCCTCGTCCGATCGTCGATGCGTAATCCAACGCAAACGGCGATCGAACGTGCTCAGCGCGGTCTCACCTCACCCACCCCCACAAAAACCCCAGCTCCTCCGCCAGGCTCCTCACCTGCTCGCCGAGGGCTTCGCGGTCCGCGGCGATGGCGTAGCGCAGGAGGATCGGCTTGCCGGAGGCGTTCGCGGACTGCATCAGCGCCGTCATCTTGCGCGCGTGCAGCGGGGCGATGCGGGTTTCGGAATCGCCGGTGATGAAGAGCGTGGCCGGATAGTTCGTTCCCTTCGTCACGTGGTGGTACGGCGAGTAGGCGTAGAGCGCGCGGAACGCCGCTTCGTTGTTGGGATCGCCGAACTCCGGCACCCAGTCGCGGCCGGCGAGGTAGCGCGGGTAACGCACCATATCGATCAGTGGATAGCGGCTCGCGATCGCGGCGGCGAGGTCGGGATGTTGGGTCGCGAGCACCGCGGCGACGAGACCGCCGTTGCCGACGCCGCCGGCGGCCAGATGTTGCGACGACGTGTAGCGCTCCGCGATCAGGAACTGCGCGGCGGCTGCGAAATCGTCGAACGTGTTTTGCTTTTGCGCGAGCATCCCCCCGCGATGCCACTCCGTCCCCAGTTCGCCGCCGCCTCGCACGTTCGCCAGCGCATACACGCCGCCGCGCTCCGCCCACGCGATCGCGCGCGGTGAATACGCCGGCAGCTCGCTCAGCAGAAAGCCGCCGTACGCCGTGAGGTAGGTCGGATGCGCGCCGTTCTTCTGCAGACCTTTCTTATAGAAGACGTACATCGGCACGCGCGTGCCGTCCTTCGACGGAAACCACAGCTGCTCGAGCGCAAAGTCGGCGCTCTTCACCGGCGCCTGCACGCGCGCGAATTCCGTTCGCTCGTTCTTCGCGACGTCGAATTGGTAGATGGTCTGCGGAATGGCGAAGGAGCTGAACGAGAAAAACAGGAACGGCCGCCCCCAGCTGCCGCTCATAGTCTGCACCTCGCCCGCGGTCTCCAGCTCGATCACTTCCTGCTGCCGACCCTCGAGGTCGTAACCGACGATGCGCGGCTTCACGTTTTCGAGATACCGCACCCAGATCCGGCCGCCCGCGACTGCCGTCTCCTGGATCAACGCATTCGGCTTCGACGGAATGAGCTCTTTCCAGTTCGCGCGATTCGGCCGGCGGATGTCCGTGATCATGATGCGATCGTTCGGCGCGTCCCAATTCGTCTGGATGATCAGTTTGTCGCCGGCCGCGATCGCCGTCGACCGGACGTCGAGATCGTTGATCGCGATCTGAAACGGATCGCTGTCCGTCAGATCCTCGACCAGGATCGTGGTCTTGTTCGGATGCGCCGCCTCATAGAGGTGGATGAGCATGGACCGCCCGTCGTCCGAGATGCTGGTCACGAACACCGTGCGCGGATCGAGCTGGTTGCCGAACAGCTCACTCTCCCGCCGCCCTTCGACGTCCCGATAAAAGAGGCGCATGCCCTTCTGCGTCACGCGCGTGAAAAACACGCCGGGACGCTGATCGATCATGAGGTCGATGCTGTAGTAGCGGCCCGCGGGAAGCCGTCCGACTTCTTTTCGCTCGTTGACGTTGAAGAAGCGAATCTCCGCTTGCTCCTCGTCCGGCCGGCGCAGGCTGTACGCGACGATCGATCCATCCTTCGACACGTCCTCGATCTTCACGTTCGCCGAGTGATCGACCGTGAGTGTCGCGGCGTCGACCAGCAGTTGATCCTGACCGTGGAGGCCTTCGCGCATGTAAATCGAATGAAGCGTCGATCCCGCCGGGCGCCGCCGGTAGAAGTAGCGCCCGTTCCGAAACTCCGGGACTTCCAGCTGGTCCGTGCGCATCAGTTCTGTCAGGCGCGGCGCGAACATCGTGGCCTCTTTGCGCTTGCCGAGGACCTCGTCGGTGTAGGCATTCTGCTGCTCGATCCAGGCGCGGGTCTGCTGCGAGGTCTGCTTGTCGAGCCACGGATACGGGTCCGTGATGTCTACATCGTGGAGAGTCTCGGCCGCCGGCTCGCTGGCCGTTGCCGGAGGGGGCGGGATCTTGCCCGGGGAGCCGGCGGGAGAGGTGGCGCAGGAAGCGAGCAGGAGGGTAAAGAGGGTTATTTTCAGTGGGCGCATGAGCCAGATGTCCTTTAAGGGTGTGCAACTTACAACAAGTTGGAGCGGATGCGGAATCGGCGAGCCCGGCGCTTGGTTGAACGGTATCGCACCGGTAGCCTAGAAAGTCCACAGGTTGACCGATTGTCTACCGGAACTTAAAATGGATGTGGAGCGGCGGGGTTCAGCCCGCCGGTTTCCAGTCCGCGCTCACAGCTCAAGCCGAAGGGGGGGAGATTTCGGGGATGCCTCTCGTACACGTCAAAGAAGATGAGACTTTCGAGAATGCGCTTCGCCGCTTCAAACGGAAATGCGAGAAGTCGGGGATTCTCTCCGAGCTGAAGAAGCGTCAGCATTACGAGAAGCCGAGCACGAAGCGGAAGCGGAAAGCGATCGCGGCCCGTAAAAAGGTACTGCGCAAGCTTGCCGAAGAACGGCGCGCCGGCTACTGAGCCAAAGCATGTTTGACTGAACGCCCGCGAATCGTTCGCGGGCGTTTTTGTTTTTGGGGATGACGAGACAGGCACAATACTGGGTCCAAGGCTCCGACAGCCGCCAATATCCAGCTGACGCCGCGGCGCTCGCCGAATGGATTCGTACCGGCGTGGTCATCCCCAACCAGCCGGTGTTCGTTGCCGCGGAGAATCGATGGATCCTCGCGGGCGGCCGGACTGTCCTCCGCGGATTCTTTGCGGCCTCGCAACAGGAGAAGGCCGACGCCGCAAGACAGCGAGTGAATGAACGGGAGTCGCACGTCAAGGCGGTCGCGGGAGCGAGACTTCTGGCACAGCCATTCTCGACGCCTACGATGCCGCCATCCACGCTCGCGACGCGCGTGCCGCGGATGCAGATGCCGGCCGCGCGACTCTCGTGATCGAGCCGTATCTCGCGCAGAAGTCGTTGCGCGCTCGATACGGCGCCGCGAAAAGAGCAGTGGGCAGCGCGCAGACCTCATGAAAGAGCACTACAACGAAGTGATCGCAAAGCAGGGGAAAGCCGCCGGCCTGACGAGCAGCACTCAGTTCGCCGAGGCCGAGCGTGTACTGAAAGAAGCGCTCGCGACCGCCGAGCGTGAGATCGAGCAGCAGCGTGATTCGGAGTTACTGATGCCCGCCGACTTCGATCCCCAAACCCGGCGTACCCAAATCCAGCGACAGTTGCGCGAGATTGCCGCGCGGGCGGAGAAGCAGCGAAAACAGGAGCGTGAAGCGCAGGCGCTGCTGGCGATCTGCGGCGAAAAGCCGGTAATCGGCAGTTGGGATGGCGGTATTTATCAGATCGAGTCGGCGTTGAAAAAGGTTGCCCATGACCCGTCCTCGATCGACGTTGAAAACTGCACGGAGCCGCTGCTGTATCGCGACTCCTGCTGGGTAACGACCTGCAATGTGCGCGGAAAGAACGCGTTCGGCGCGCTGGTCCTCGACCGCAAGCGCTTTTCGATCAGCAACCTCGGCGTCGAGGAGCTGAAATAGCGCGGTGCCGCAGCGCGCTATGTTGCCTGCAATGCAGCCGATGGATTCCCTCACCACCCTCGAATTCGACCGCGTCCTCACGCTCGTGGCCATGGAGGCGAAGAGCGAGCCGGGGAAACGCGCCGTCGCGCGGCGACATCCGTTGTCGACGCTCGAGGCCTGCGAAAACGCACAGGCGGACCTCGGCGAGATGGTTCGCTACGTTCACACCGAGGGACTGTTGCCGCTGGCGGGGCTCATCGACCTCGCGTCGATGTTTCAGCGCGAGACCGTGCTCGAATTCGACGAGGCGTGGCACGCCGTCCGCGCGGTGCGCGCGACGCAGGCCATGCGCGAAGCGCTGCTTCGCACCAGCGGCTACGCGCGTCTCGCCGCCACCGCCGGGAACATCCCGGACCTCGGCGAGACGATCGCGAAGACGAACAAGTACTTTACGAAAGACGGCAAGCTGCGCGAGGACGCCTCGGTCGAGCTGCGCGCCATCCGCTCGAAAGTCCACGCGAAGCGCGCCGCCATCCAGCGCTCGCTCACCGACGTCATGAATCGCAACGCCGATGCGATCCAGGAGCCGCTCATCGTCATGCGCGGCGACCGCTATTGCGTTCCCGTGCGCAGCGATCACCGCAACGCCGTTCCCGGAATCCTGCACGAGCGCTCCGGCAGCGGCGCGTCGTTCTTCATCGAGCCGATGGCGGCGATCGAGTTGAACAACGACCTCGCCGACCTCCTGATCCAGGAGCGCGAAGAGATCGCGCGCATCACGCGCTTCCTCTCGCAGACGCTGTTCGATGCCAGCGACGCGATCCTCGACGCCGTCCGCACCGCGGGCGAGCTCGATGCGCTGCAAGCCTGCGCGGTCTTTCACGACGCGATTCGCGGCTCGCGCCCGTCGTTCAGCAGCGACCGCACGCTGCACATCATCGACGGCCGTCATCCGCTGCTCGACGAGCGCCTCGCGCAGGTGCGGCAGGAAGCATTCAACGAAGAGCCGTCGGACCGCACCGTCATCCCGCTGACGATCAAACTTGGGAACGCCGCCGTCCCGGCGGCTGATCAGGCGGCGTCCCGCCGCCTGGGGACGCGAGACGCGTCCCGTCCAGCCGGCGAGGACGCCGGCGTTCCGATGTCTCTCGTCGTCAGCGGCCCGAATGCCGGCGGCAAAACCGTCGCCCTGAAAACGGCGGGACTCCTCGTGGCCATGGGCATGAGCGGCCTCCCCGTCCCCGCCGCCGACGGTACGGTGCTGCCGTGCGTCGACGCCCTGCATGTGCTGATCGGCGACGACCAGAGCGTGCTCGAACATCTCTCGACGTTCTCCGCCTACCTCGTGCGCCTCAAGCGCATCCTCGCCCGCGCGACGAAACGCTCGATCGTGCTGCTCGACGAATTGGGATCGGGCACCGATCCCGAAGAAGGCGCCGCGCTCGCGGCGAGCATCATCGAGCACCTCCTCGAGACCGGCGCGCTCGTCGTCGTGACGACGCACCTCTCCGCGCTCAAGAGCTTCGCGGTGAACGACACCCGCATCGTCAACGCGTCGATGGAATTCGACTCCGCGACCGGCCAGCCGACGTATCGCATGATCACCGGCATCCCCGGCCGAAGCCGCGCGATCGAGGTGGCGAAGATGATCGGCCTCCCCGCTTCGATCATCGACCATGCCCGCGAGCGCCTCGGCGAGCGTTACGGCGAGACCGACTCGCTGCTGGCCACGCTGCAGAAGAAGATGTCCGAGATCGTGGCGCAACAGGACGAGCTTTCGCGTTCCCACGCGCAACTGGAAAACGAGCGAACCTCGCTCGCGGAAAAAACAGCGCAGCTGGAAAAAGAGCGCGCGACCCTCGGCGCAAAGTACCGCGAGGAGCTCGATCGTCTGCGCGACGACGTCACGCGCACGCTGACGAACGAGATCAAGACCCTGCGCGAGTCGCGTGCGCCGGTGAACGCGCCGGAGGTCATCAAGACCGTCACGAAAACCATCGACAAGGCGCTCGAGTTCATCCCCCAGGAACAGCGCGAAGTGCACGTCGGCGACCGCGCCGAGCATCGCAAGTTCAAAGTCACGGGCGACGTGATCTCGATCGCCGGCAGCAAAGCCGTGCTGCTGGTGAGCGGACGGAAGATGACGGTGGATGTGCGCGACCTGATCGTCAAGGTCAGTGGAGCGGCGGGCTTCAGCCCGCCGGGCAAGAGCCGGCGGGCTGAAGGCCGCCGCTCCACAGGCGATGACACGATTGTCGTCTCCGCGGAGCTCAACCTCATTGGTCAACGAGTTGACGATGCCCTCGACGAATCCGACAAGTTCCTCGACCGCGCGCTGCTCGAAGGCAAGCAGGCCGTCCGCATCATCCACGGCTTCGGCACCGGCACGCTGCGCAAGGCCATCCGCGAGCATCTGCGCAAACATCCGGCGGTGAAATCGTGGCGGCCGGGCGAGGAGAATGAGGGCGGCGACGGCGCGACCGTCGCGGTGCTGGACGCGTAATGGCCTTCGTCGATCTCAATGACACCGTCATCTCGCAGGTGCGCGGCGCCGCCGACATCGTCGACTTCGTCAACCAGGTCACGCCGCTCAAGCTCGCCGGGAAGTCGTACAAAGGACTCTGCCCGTTTCATCGCGAGAAGACGCCGAGCTTTCACGTCGACCGCGACAAGGGACTCTTCTACTGCTTCGGCTGCGGCACGGGCGGCGACGTCTTCAAGTTCCTCACGCTGACGGAACGATTCACGTTCCCCGAGGCCGTGGAGCATGTGGCCTCGCGCGTCGGAATCGAGCTGCCGAAGAAACGGAAGTCGACGCGCGAGAACGACAAGGACGATCTGCTCGAAGTCATCGACGACGCGAGCGAGGCCTTTCACCAGGCGCTGGAGTGGACGCCGAACGCGGCGGACGAGTATCTCAAGCAGCGCCGCGTGCCGAAGGACATCATCAAGAAATACGGCTTCGGTTTCGCGCCCGACTCATGGGACTACATCCTTCGCCGCCTCGGCCAGAAGCACGGCGAGAAGCGGCTCGAGGCCACGGGTCTCATCACCGCCCGCAAAGAAAAAACCGGCTACTACGATCGCTTCCGCAACCGCCTCATCATTCCGATTCACTCCGACACCGGCGCGCTCGTCGGCTTCGGCGGGCGCTCGCTCGACGGCAGCGAGCCGAAGTATCTGAACTCGCCGGAGTCGGAGCTCTTCAACAAATCGCGCCTCCTCTACAACCTCCATCGCAGCAAAGACGCGATGCGGCGCATGGACCGGGCGATCCTCGTCGAAGGCTACTTCGACGCCATCGCCATCGATCACGCCGGCGTGCCCGGCGTCGTCGCCTCGATGGGCACGTCACTCACCGCGGGACAGGCATCGCTGCTGCGCCGCTTCACGCGCCGCGTCGTCATCGCCTACGACGGCGACGACGCCGGCCGCAATGCAACGCTTCGCGCCGCGCCCGTGTTGTTAGCGGCAGGACTGCACGTGGAAGCGCTCGATTTGCAAGGCGAGAAAGATCCCGACTCGCTCGTTCAGAAGCATGGAACCGACAAGTTCCTCGAAGTGCTCTCGAACGCGCTCGATGTTTTCGCGTTCGGACTGCGCGAATGGGCGTCGGATGCGGGGCAACTCTCCGGCAGGGAGAAATCCGAACGCGTCGATCGCTTCCTGCCGCTGCTCTCCGCGGTCACCGATCCGGTCGTCAGAAACGAGGCCGCGCAGCGGATCGCGGACGCGTACCGGCTCGAATTCGAGACCGTCTGGTCGCGCGTTCGCGGCAAGGCCTCGGTGCCGCGCGAGAAAGAACGAATCATTTCCGCGCCGCAAAATACGGCCGAGAAATTCATCCTGATCGCCGCGCTTCAGGGAAAACTGACGCCGAAGCAGGTCGGGCGGCTGCGGGAGGAGTACTTCGAGGACCCGCCGTGCAAAACGCTCTTTTCTATCATAAAAAATGAACTTTTAAATGGCGATCCTATTGATTTTCGGGAAATTGGGACCCATCTTAGGGGCGAAGCGGAGGTTTCGCTCCTCGCCGAGCTGAGCCTTCGTGAAGACATTGACGACCGCACGCTCGAACGTCTCGACGAGAACCTGCTCCCGATGGAGAGAAGTTATCTCGACCGGCGCAAGCAGCAGATTCAGCGCGAAATCATCGAAGCCGAAAGGAATGGCGACGCCCAGCGTGTCGATCAGCTGGTCGTGGAGAAGATCGAGCTGTCCCGTATGTTGAGCACCCTGAAATAATTATCGTCCCCGAAAGATTACGCGAGTGTCCACGATGGACGATACTTTGGCCGGCTTGTCAAGTCCCAATTGACCAACCCGCCAAGGCCTCGTCCGGGGGCCGATTGAGTGTGCCACGAGCGATGACGACGCTGCCTCGTTGCAAGGAGCGAAAACGATGACGAACCGCCTGCGCACCTCGAGTCTCGAACCGGAATCCACTTTTGAAGACGAGGGGGTTGTCGAGTTGAGCGTCGAAGAGAAATACGCGGAAGTAAAGCAGCTCATCGCGATCGGCAAGGAAAAAGGGTTTCTGCTTTACGACGAAATCTACGAGGTCCTTCCGGAAGAGATCACCTCTCTCCCCGAGGAGCTCGACGAGATTTACATCCGCTTCAATGACCTCGGCATCGACGTGCTCGAGGACGCGGAAAAACCCTTGCAGGCGACGCCGAAAGGCATCGTCACCATCGACGGAACCATCGAAGAAAAAGAGATGGACCAGCGCGAGGAGGTCCAGCAGGACATCATCGCCGCGTCCAGCGGAATCGTCGACAAAACCAACGACCCCGTGCGCATGTATCTGCGCGAGATGGGAACGGTCAAGCTCCTCGACCGCCAGGGCGAAGTCGACATCGCCAAGCGCATCGAGAAGGGCGAGCGCAAAGTCTTCAAGGCCCTCTCCGCGAACAAGATCATCCGCGACGAGATCCTGAAGATCTACGAGGCCGCGAAGAAAGACACGCGCGTCATCAAGGAGACGATCGATCTGGCCATGCCGGATGACGACGGCTCCGTCGAGTCGACGAACGGCGACGGCGAGCCCAAGATGCCGGCCGCGACGGCGAACAAGATCCACGACATTCTCGAGATCTTCGAGAAGATCGTGAAGCTCGACAAGAAGATCAAGGACAACGTCGTCAAGCTCGCCGATCCGAAGAAGCTCACCCAGCCCGTGCTGACGAAAACGCAGCGCACCGTCGAGCGGCTCGAGCTCGATCTCGCCGACGAACTGCACCGCGTCGACTTCACTCCGGCCACGCGCAACCGGATGATCAACAAGCTCAAAGACATCGACAACGAGCTCGCTCAGGCGGTGTCGATGATCCGCAAGGACGAGCAGGCGCTCAAGCGCGAGAAAGACAAGACCCGCCGCGATTTCTATCGCCGCCGGCTGCAGAAGTATCAGGAGAAGCTCGCCGAGCTGGAGACGTTCTACGGCGTCTCGCACGATGAACTGAAGAAGACGATTCGCGAGATTCGTCAGGGCGAGGAAGAGGCGGATCAGGCGAAGCAGGAACTGATCGTGGCCAACCTCCGCCTCGTCGTCTCGATCGCGAAGAAGTACACGAACCGCGGACTGCAGTTCCTCGACCTGATTCAGGAAGGCAACATCGGTCTGATGAAGGCGGTCGAGAAGTTCGAGTACCGCCGCGGCTACAAGTTCTCGACGTACGCGACGTGGTGGATCCGCCAGGCCATCACCCGCGCCATCGCCGACCAGGCCCGCACGATCCGCATTCCGGTGCACATGATCGAAACGATCAACAAGCTCACGCGCACGTCGCGCGCGCTGGTGCAGGAGCTCGGACGCGAGCCGCAGGCCGAGGAGATCGCCGAGCGGATGGACATGCCGGTGGCGAAGGTCCGCAAGATCATGAAGATCGCGCAGGAGCCGATCTCGCTCGAGACTCCGATCGGAGAAGAGGAAGACTCGCATCTAGGGGATTTCATCGAAGATCGCGGCGTCATCTCCCCCATCGACCATGTCATCGTCGCGAACCTGAAGGAGCAGACCTCGAAGGTCCTGCGCACCCTCACTCCGCGCGAGGAGCAGGTGCTGAAGATGCGCTTCGGTGTCGGCGACGGCGCCGAGCACACGCTCGAAGAAGTGGGCCGCTCGTTCAACGTCACGCGCGAACGGATCCGCCAGATCGAGTCGAAGGCGCTGCGCAAGCTGCGCCATCCATCGCGGTCGAAGAAGTTGCGGCCATTCCTTGATGCAACGTTCTAGAAATGCGGCGGCGAGAGCCGCCGCTTTCTTTTTCCTCGTCGCTTCTCCGGTCGCCGCCTATCACCTGCAGCTCGAGGCCCGTCCGGCAGCGGTGTT